>CAIXDX010000198.1 GCA_903918335.1 uncultured Methylococcaceae bacterium
GATATAAATAATACGATAACTGTCACCTTGCTGATAATCTGCGGGGGCTAAATACAAACCGCCATAAAGACCCGCTGCTGTTAACAAGGCGAAAATAACAACCAACCAAGGCATTATCTTTTGGGTAAACGCGTAATAATGAGGTGGAGACGCCATGCGATGATAAAATCTGACAACAATATCTGGAATTAAAAACATAGGTTTCGCTTAGAAATATTAAGGGGGGGGGAAAATACGTTAAATGACTCTTCGTCCTAACAAATCAGTGACGGCACTATTGGCAACACCACATACTTTAATTTTATTCCTTATGATAGTCTCATAATCTTCATGCAAATGACCATGGAATATATGCTTAACACCCATAGCAGCACCCAATTCACTAATCACCCTAAAACCATGACGATGTGACCCTGGGGCCTCATGAGAAACTAAAATATCTGCTTTTTGTAACTTAAAAGCCTCAAACTCATCATGCCAGATCGCAGACCTATACTTCAAAGATAAATCTGACTGTTGCAGGGGCATTGTTTGATTGAGCAAAAAATGTTCTTTACCTAGCCACTTAGGTTCTTGTGGTGGATACCAGACTCTTCCTAAAAACACCCCGCTTAAACCAGCAACTCTTAAACCAGCAATTTCAGTGACTTTTAAATGTAAATCTCTATGGGAAAATGCTGAATTGAACAAATTACTATATTTTGCAGGAGTTTCAAAATCATGATTACCCGCAATCCACCAAATTTGAGTTAAATCAGCAATTTCTGCTAAGTAATGCTCTAAAGGGGCATCTAAATCATAATCACCTAAGAGCACCACTGCTTCAGGCCTATTCTCTAACACGGCCTTTATGACTGGCTGGAAATTACCATGCGGATCACCAGCAAATAAAATTCTCTTATGTTGACTCACGTTATCTCACTTTCCTTAGAACTAGATGAGTTTCGTTAGTCATTTTAGAGTTTCCAGAAACAATACAAAAATATGTTAATTTAAAATTGAGCGCTTAAGTAAAACAAGTAACCCTCATAAATAGACTTAAACAGTCTTAATCAAACTCAGCTTAAAACTACACAATTAACCTTGCTTTGATGAACGCTTCTCTAAAATCCAAATACAGAGGTGTATCCGTTTCTAGCATGATTTTCAACATGGTATTTTGTAATTGGTATTTTACATTACCCACTGCTAAGGGACCGACTGATACTGCCCCTTTCGAATTAACTGCGTTTATTAAAGGCGCACCTGAATCTTTATGCTTGATACCTTCTATGCCTAAAGGAGGCACGGCATTGACATCCCCGGCTACTTTAAGTTCCCTAGCCGATTCAAGAACAGCTGCGCTCAAAACTTGCACACCGGCTTTAGCAGCAGAAAATATAATATCAATATCAGCAATCAAGGCTATTTTTTCTACGTCAGAACTAGCTACCGCACCTTTCATGGAACAACCAAACCGACGGTTATACGCTTTTGCCACATCTTCAGCTGCATCTAATGATAAATGATCTACCAAATAAGTTTCAGCGCCGGCTAAAGAAGCAATAACGCCTGTAGCA
>CAIXDX010000199.1 GCA_903918335.1 uncultured Methylococcaceae bacterium
CGTGAACCACCCGATCCCATCCCGAACTCGGAAGTGAAACCGTTTAGCGCCGATGATAGTGTGGCAGTTTGCCATGCGAAAGTAGGGAATTGCCAAGCGCTTTATTTTAAAACCTCGATATTTTATCGGGGTTTTTTTTTGCCCAGGATTAATTTCATCTTTAAAATCCCCAATATATTTTTTTCAAGCTCTGTTAGACTCCTATTCTCTTAATTTCTTGTAGTCGTATAAAGGTATAATTACTTCATTTCCTTGTTTTCAACTATTTAATAATGTCAGAAATAAAATCAGAAATGCAAAGACGCCGAACTTTTGCAATCATTTCTCACCCTGATGCAGGTAAAACAACCATTACTGAAAAGCTCTTGTTATTCGGAGGTGCTATTCAATTAGCCGGTTCTGTAAAAGGTCGTAAAGCAGCCCGTCATGCAACTTCAGATTGGATGGAGATGGAAAAGGAGCGTGGTATTTCTGTCACAACCTCTGTAATGCAGTTTGAGCATAAAGACTGCATTATTAATCTTCTCGATACGCCGGGTCATGAAGATTTTTCTGAAGATACATATAGAACATTAACAGCAGTTGACTCTGCTCTTATGGTTATTGACGTTGCCAAAGGGGTTGAAGCGCGAACTATCAATTTAATGGAAGTCTGTCGATTGCGTACTACGCCTATTTTAACTTTTATTAATAAGTTAGACCGTGAGGGTCGTGAACCCATTGAGTTATTGGATGAGGTTGAAAATGTTCTAAATATTAAATGTGCTCCTATGACTTGGCCTATTGGCATGGGTAAGCGATTTAAGGGAGTTTATCATTTGTATAAAGATGAAATTCTTTTATTTAGTGCTCAACATGGTGGGAAAATTGTAGAAGCTGAGGTTATCAAAGGACTTAATAATCCTAAATTGGATGAAATTCTTAAAGAACAAGCTGAAGAGTTACGTGATGAAATTGATTTAGTTAAAGGTGCTAGTCACGAATTTGATTTAGAAGATTATTTAGCTGGTAATTTAACCCCGGTCTTCTTTGGTTCCGCTATTAACAACTTTGGTATTATCGAATTATTGGACGCTTTTGCTGAATACGCTCCGTCTCCTAGGTCAAGACAAGCTGAACAACGTTTAGTTGACCCAGAAGAAGATAAATTTACAGGATTTGTTTTTAAAGTACAGGCGAATATGGATCCTTCTCATCGAGATCGTGTCGCCTTTTTAAGAGTTTGTTCCGGTAAATTTGATAAAGGAATGAAGGTTCAACATGTAAGGATTGGAAAAAATATTCAGGTGAGTAATGCCATCACTTTTCAGGCGGATAGTCGTAAAAGTGTTGAAGAAGCTTATCCTGGTGATATTATCGGATTACATAACCACGGTACTATTCAAGTAGGTGATACATTCACGCAAGGTGAAGTCTTAAAATTTGGTGGAATACCTTATTTTGCCCCTGAGTTATTTAGACGTGTTGTTTTAAAAGATCCATTAAGAGCAAAAGCTCTCCAAAAAGGCTTGGTTCAATTAACAGAAGAAGGTGCTACGCAGTTATTTAAGCCTTTAAAGAATAATGATCTTATTTTAGGTGCTGTGGGGATCTTACAGTTTGATGTAACAGCATTTCGTTTAAAAGGTGAGTATAACGTTGAGTGTGTTTATGATGTTGCACCTATTTCAACCGTGCGTTGGGTAACTTCGGATAAACTCGCTAAGCTGGAAGAATTTAAAAAGAAAGCATTTGAAAATCTTGCTGAAGATGGCGGTGGTTACTTAGTTTATTTGGCTAACAGTAGAGTCAATTTGCAATTAACAGAAGAGCGTTGGCCTGACATTCGATTTAGTGCGACTAGAGAATTGTAATTTATATTCGCCTCATTAGGATTGATTAGTAATAATCTCTAGGTAATTTAATTTCGACTTCTTTATCATGCTTTATTTTATGGTGTTTTAGTTTTGGAATGGGATGCTATTTCACAGGCAATAAGTGCTATTTTAGGATATCCATTAAATATAAATTCTGTCAAACCTTTGGCAGGAGGTGATATTAATGCGGCTTTTCGAGTTGCTGTGGATACCGAAGTTTATTTTATTAAAGTGAACCGTCCAAACTTAGTCGATATGTTTGAGGCTGAGTTTTTGGGATTGCAAGAAATAGCAACGACCCTGACTTTGCGAGTTCCGCAGCCCATTGTGTTTGGTCGTACGGATACGCAGGCATTTTTAATGTTGGAGTATCTTGAATGGGGACGCTCAAGTACGGCTTCCGATCGTCTGTTAGGGCTACAGTTGGCGGAGATGCATCAACAAGTACAAGCTTATTTTGGCTGGCAACGGGATAATAACATTGGTACTAATAGACAAGCCAATCACACTACGGGTGATTGGCTTAGCTTTTGGCGAGATCAGCGTTTAGGGGTACAGTTAAAGTTGGCTGCTGATCATGGCTATAAAGGTCTTCTACAGAACTTAGGTGAACAACTTTGTGTAGACTTGTCCATGTTTTTTAGCGGATATCAACCGTTGGCTTCTTTATTACATGGTGATTTATGGGGTGGAAATGTAGCGGTCGACGCGCATGGGTTGCCGGTTATATTTGATCCCGCTTGTTATTATGGGGATAGAGAAGCAGATATAGCTATGATAGAGTTATTTGGTGGTTTTAGTGCAGATTTTTACGCGGCTTATTATGAAGCTTGGCCCTTAGATCAGGGTTACGAGATAAGAAAAGATTTATACAATCTGTATCATATTTTGAATCATTTAAATTTATTTGGCGGTTGCTATTTGTCTCAGGCTGAGCGCTTAATGCAAAAATTAATCGCAGAAATTGCTTAGAGGGTTGTTCAAGTATCAAATTCGTCTGTCTTATTGGGTTGAATTTCTAATTGCACTATTTGCGGTCCTTGCATGGTTTTAACCAAAATATTGAATTGATTAAAAGCTATGTTTTGGCCTTCAACAGGGATGTCTTGAAGTTTAGAAAGGATAAGGCCTCCGATGGAGACTTCATCTTCTAATTCTAATTCTTCGTTTTCGATATCAATTCCTAAGATGCGTTCTAAGGTGAAAATCGGTAAACTTCCTTTTACGACGAGTCTGCCGTCATCTAAACGGTTCCAGTCGTTATTGTTTTGTCTAAATTCATCATGAATCTCGCCCACCATGGCGCTTAAGATATTATCTAAAGTGATAAAGCCTTCAGGACTATGGCCTTTCTGGCCGATGATCGCAAAGTGGGCTGCGCCCATTCTGAAAGACCTAAACAAGTCTAGGGCAGGAGTGTCTGCCGATATATATTGTATCGGCCTTAAAAAGGCATGTAGATCTGTGATTTCTTGTCCGGTTTGTTGGGCAAAGAATAAGTCCTTTAAATGGATAACCCCTAAAATGTCGGTGCCGTTATTATCAAAATAGGGATAACGGCTGTAGCGTTTTTCTGAAATTATCTTTAAATTGCTTTGTAATGATTTGTTTTGGTATAAGGCAATCAGTTCATGAAGGGGTCTCATTAAATCCGAGACTTCTAATTTGCTAAAGTCTAAGGTCTTGGCAAGGGTGTTCCATTCATCACGTGTAAAACGATCGTCTTGATTGTTGCCACGGATAATCAATTTCAATTCATCAGCTGAATAATGCACATCGTGGCTACCGACATTGTTTAAGCGAAAAATACGCAGAATTAAAATAGCACTTGAGTTTAGTAGCCAGATTGCTGGATACATAAGCCAATAAAAACCATAGATAGGACCCGCACACCAAAGACTGATTTGCTCTGGATTTCTGATGGCTAAAGATTTTGGAGCGAGTTCACCCACGACGATGTGTAAAAACGAGATGATAGAGAAAGCGAGTGTAAAAGCAATACCGTGGATCAGTTCGGGTGAAATGATGCCGAGCTCACTGAAAGTAGGCTCTAAAAGATCAGCAAAAGCAGGTTCACCTACCCAACCTAAACCTAAAGAGGCTAAGGTGATGCCAAGCTGGCAGGCTGATAAATAGGTATCTAATCTGGCGTGTACTGTGGCTAAAACCCGACCCCGCCAACCTTGAGTTTTAGCAATCTGTTTTAAGCGAGTTTGTCTTAGTTTAACTAAACCAAATTCTGCAGCGACGAAAAATCCATTGAGTATGACTAAAAAGAAAGCAACTGCGATTAAAACAATATTATTCATACTTCTAAAAGTTGATAGTGTAAGGAGTGAGGTTTATTGGGGCTAATGTGCGTAATTTTAACTAAATCAATATGCATTTAAGATTATAATGCTCACATTTTGCAGTATTTAAATTAGCTCTACTGTGTTAATGCAATAAAAGGTTTTAATGTTTATTAAGCAAATTATCGGTCGAACATTTTATAAAAGTTCTAATTTACAAGCTGGGCAATTCTTACAACCCTGCGGTTTAATGTTCAGTTTAGCACTCTTAACGTCCTGTTCGGGGCCTGCTATTCAAAAAATTGAAGGTCATGCACAAGGTACGACTTATCATATCAGTTATTGGTCTAAATTACCGACAGATAGTCAGGTTATTGAGAAAAGTATCAAAGATGAGTTAGAGTCTATTGATAAAGTGCTTTCAAATTATCGGCCAGACTCTAGTATTGAAGTCTTTAACAGTTTAGAGAATACTCAGAGTCAAGAAGTGGGCTCAGAAATTGTAGAATTAGTGCGTATCGCGCGAGTTGTGTATCAAGCAAGTCAGGGTTGTTATGATTTAACAACTAAGCCTTTGTTTAATATTTGGGGGTTTCATGGTGATAATCCAGCGATCCCGAGTCAAAAACAGATTGGAAATACTTTGTCTCAAATTGGTATGGATAAATTAGAAGTGGTGGACGACACACATTTGCGTAAACAACAAGCTAATATCAAGGTGGATTTATCTTCTATTGCGCAAGGCTATAGTGTCGGTAAACTTAGTCGTGTGTTAGAAAAACAAGGGATTAACGATTATTTGGTTGAAATCGGTGGGGAGTTACAAACGCGTGGTGTTAAGCCGGATGAGCAACCTTGGCGTATCGCCTTAGAAAGACCTTTGCCAGGTGAGCAGTACATGCAAAAAAGATTAACTATGCCTAAAGACTCGGTAATGGCGGTGATGACTTCCGGCACTTATAATCATTATTTTGAGCATGAGGGCAGGCGCTATAGTCATATTATTGATGCCCGTACCGGTTGGCCTATTGAACATGATTTGGTTTCTGTTACCGTGATAACCGATAACCCAACAGTAGCCGATGCATGGGATACAGCCTTACTTTGTTTGGGCCAGCAAACGGGTTTAAAAGCTGCGAACGATGCCAATATCCCCGCCTTGTTTATTCAACAGCAAGGTACAAATCTTATTGAAACCCGAAGTGCTGCTTTAATGGCTTTGGATAAAGTTATTATTGAATAATTGGAATACATGCATGTCGTTTAAAAACTCTATAGCTCAGTTGTTTTCTCGTTGGAGTGATTGGACTCTGGCTCATCCGATTCGGGTTTTGTTATTAGTTGTTTTGCTGACTGCTTTAGCATTTCAGTATACGGCGACGCATTTAAGTATCGATACCGATACTACAGATATGGTGGCACCTAATGCACCGTTCCAAAAGAATTTACGCGCCTATGAAAAGGCCTTCTCTCAAGATAGTCATACACTATTATTAGTGGTTGAATCAGATACGCCTGAACTCACTAAAGCCGCAACAAAGCGTTTGAGTCGTATTTTGAGTGCGGATAAAACTAATTTCGAAACGGTTTATGTACCGAGTGATAACGCGTTTTTCCATAAAAACGGTTTACTCTATTTAGATAATCCTGAGTTACAGAGCTTGTCTAATCATTTATCTCAAGCACAAGCCTTTATTGGACGTATTTCTGAAGAACCCAATTTAACGGGGTTCTTTTCTATTTTTAATGATGCGTTAAGTACGGCTAATAAAGACCAAGCCGTGCCTATTGATTTAACGGACTTGGTTAAAAAGGTGAGTTTATCATTACATAGAAGTATGCAAGGTGACACTAACTTGTTGTCTTGGGAAAAGTTGATCGCTGATAAAAAATTAACCGCGGGTCAAGTGGATAAAGGTTTTATTACCGTATCACCTAAGTTTGATTTTACCCAGATTCGTCCGGCTGAAAATGCGATTAATGCCATACATAAAGCCGTAGCAGAAATTCAACAAGCTGATGTGCCCCCTGTTAAAGTTTCTATTACGGGTGAAGCAGGCTTAGAAG
>CAIXDX010000200.1 GCA_903918335.1 uncultured Methylococcaceae bacterium
AAGCGAATCAAAATTAGGCGTAGCAGGATTGTTAGAAGCGGTGCGACGCGGAAATGTCGCGATAGCTAATCCGTTAGGTAGTAGCGTCTTAGAAAATCCAGGTCTTATGGCCTTTTTACCTCGACTCGCTCGTTATTTTTTAAACGATGAATTAAAGTTACCATCGATCGCTACATGGTGGTGTGGGCAAGCTCGAGAACGTGATTTTGTTTTGCAGCATCTTGATAGTCTAGTGATTAAGCCGATTAATCGTGGGTTTGGAAATTATGCTGTGTTTGGTGGGGGTTTAAGTAGCAAAGAAAAAGAGTACTTACGTAGCCAAATTCTTGCAAAACCGCATCTGTTTATTGGTCAGGAGCAAGTGAGTTTTTCTACCTTACCGGCCTTTATTGATCAAAAAATTGAACCCCGCAATGCTGTTTTAAGAAATTTTGTAGTGGCTAGTGGCAGTGATTATGAGGTAATGCCGGGTGGCTTAACCCGAGTTGCACGGCAAAAAGATAATTTTATCGTTTCAAACCAAGCGGGCGGAATTAGTAAAGATACTTGGGTTTTAGCGACGGAACCGGATAAACCGGTTAGTTTGTGGACACAACCTAAAAGAAATCAGTTAATTGATGCAGATATTGAATCTCTAACAAGTAGGGCTGCAGATAATCTTTTTTGGGTTGGTCGACATCTTGAAAGAACAGAAGCGGTGACTCGATTATTAAGAGTTATCTTGACCAAGCTTAGAGAAGTATTTGAATTTAAAGACCCTTTAGATGCTGCATGCCTGAGTGTTTTATTAAGAACTTTTACTCAAGTGACAGGCACTTATCCTGGATTTTTAAAATGCGATGAGCAGTTTATAAAAGAGCCTGAGGCTGAGTTAATTTCATTAGTTAAAGATGGTTTCCGACGTGGAAGTTTAACGGCAAACATTCAAGCTTTTTTTCAAGCGGCCTTTAGTATTCGTGATTTATGGTCTCAAGATACATGGCGGAGTGTGGATAATATCCAGCGTAGATGGCAACAACGAGTTAATAATCTTGAATTGAAGATTGAGCAACTTCCGAGTCATTTGGATGATTTGATGACGGGTATTGTGGCTTTTACAGGACTTACGAGTGAGAGCATGACACGCGAAGCCGCGTGGTTAATGTTAGATAGTGGGCGTCGCTTGGAGCGCGCTTTGGCGCTTATCTCATTATTGCGATCTACTTTGGCTTTACGTCATGAAGATGTTGTACAAAATCAAGTTCTTGAGTCTGTTTTAGTCGCGACGGATAGTTTAACCATTTATCAACGACGTTATCGATCCTATATTCAGTTACCTTTAGTGCTAGAGTTGCTCTTATTAGATGAGGCGCATCCTCGATCAGTTGCCTATCAATTGCATGAATTGAGTATTCATATTAGTGCATTGCCCCGGTGCAAGCGGGCTGGTCAAATAAGTGCTGAGGAACGGGTGATATTAAAAGCGTATACCGATTTAAAATTATGTAATGTGCAAGAATTAACACAAGTTAATGAAGAAGATGGTGTTTATCAGCAGTTCGAAGAACTGTTATCAAATACAACCAATTTATTATGGCAATTATCTGAACTGATTGCGGAAGCTTATTTTAGTCATTCTCAAACCTCTCAATTAATGGTGAATAATTCACCTGAGGACGAACTTTGAAATATCGCATTACGCACAGTACTCTTTATGACTACAGTCAGCCAGTTGGTTTGTGCCAAAATGAAGCACGTCTGCAACCGCGTAATTTTTGGCGTCAGCAAGCGCATAGCAGTCATTTTGAAATTACGCCAAGTCCAACTGATTATAATGAGCGTACTGACTTTTTTGGAAATAGGGTGGCCTATTTTTCGGTGCAAAAGCCACATACTAAATTATTAGTCACTGTCGTTAGTGAGGTGAGTCTTTTTCCTAAGCAAAACAGTTTAGATTTATTTAATTCTGTTTCTTGGGAGCAAGTACAACAGATTTTACAAGGTAACCACACAATTAGTAGTCAGTCCTCGTTTTTTGATAATCAAAGTCAGAGCCCATCACAAAGTCAAAATCAAAGTGCAGACAATCTGTTTGAAGTGTTAGATGCGAGGCAATATACCTTAGATTCACCAATGATTTCTGTTATCCCAGAGCTAGCAGAATATGCACAAGCGTCTTTTTTGCCTAATAGAGCATTGGTTGAAGTAGTCTATGATTTGATGGAGCGTATCTACAAGGATTTTACGTACGACCCCTCTTTTACCACAATCGCTACGCCCTTATCGGATGTGCTGCGTTTTAAACGTGGTGTTTGTCAAGATTTTGCGCATTTGGCTATTGGTTGCTTAAGGGCTTATGGGATTGCTGCTCGATATGTGAGTGGTTATGTTGAAACCTTACCTGAGCCAGGTAAAACGCGTCTAGTAGGAGCAGATGCTTCTCACGCTTGGTTTTCAGTTTATATTCCGGCTATTGGCTGGATGGATTTTGATCCGACGAATAATAAAGTACCTCATGATCAGCATATTACGTTGGCATGGGGGCGTGATTTTTCGGATGTAACCCCTCTAAAAGGCATTGCTTTTGGAGGAGGGCAACACACCTTATCAGTTTCTGTTGATGTATTGAGACTGGCATAATGGCATTAAATATTTACACACATACAAAGAGGACTGGATGGCTACAATTCATTTAATTGGTGGAGAAAAAGGCGGAGTTGGTAAATCTGTAGTTGCTCGCTTGTTAGCGCAATACATGATAGACCATGAATTACCGTTTGTGGGTTTTGATACGGACAAATCTCATGGTTCATTACTACGCTTTTATTCAGATTATGCATCACCCACTATCATTGATAGTTATCGAAGTTTGGATGCCATTATGGAGGTGGCAGCTGAACAACCCCATCAGCGCGTTTTAGTCGATTTGGCAGCTCAGACTCACCAAGCATTGGCTAAGTGGATAGACGACTCAGGCGTTTTGGAGTTAGCGGAAGAGTTAGATATTAAGATTTATTATTGGAACGTGATGGATTCGGGTAAAGACTCTGTTGATTTACTCAATAAATTATTGACGCAATTTGGTACTAAGTTGAATTATGTTATTGTGCAGAACCAGTTGCGAGATGAACATTTTAATATTTTAGAGTTTTCAGGTGTTAAAGAACGCGCTTTGGCCTTTGATGCAAAAGTAATGACTTTAAAACGTCTGCATGCGGCAGTCATGACCAAAATAGACGGTAATAGCTATAGTTTTTGGGCCGCTAAAAATAAAGATGAAAATAGCCTAGATGCCCTTGGGTTGTTAGAAAGACAACGCGTTAAAATTTGGCTCAGTCATGCCTATAAACAGATAGAGTCATTAGGAATTTAAAAATACGGATTAATTTCTCTTAGGATTATTCTTGGACATGTTGCTGATATGAAATTAAGAGTCAGTTGTAGTCTTCGCTTTCAAGTCTTTGAGCCCAGCGTGTTAATTTTAATGCTGAGGCCTTATCGTGGCATACAGCAATGGATTAACCGAGAAGTCTATGTGGTAAGGCCGGTTATATCAATGCTGGAAAGTACCGATAGTTTTGGTAATTCATTGCAGAGGTTAATGGCTCCGGTGGGTAATTTTTTAATTTACACCTCAACAGATGTTATTGTTGCAGATAAGATTGACGTTGCATCGGGAGCTTATTTTGTAGAGATACAAGATTTGCCGAATAATGTCTTGCCATTTTTATTGCCTAGTCGATATTGTGAATCTGATCGTTTTGGAGATTTGGCGAGAGAAATTACTCAAAATGAAGTTCCCGGTTATGACCAAGTAAGCAAGATTAATGCGTGGGTGCGTGAGTTTATAGAATACGTCCCAGGATCTAGTGAGTTTCCATTATCTGCAATAGAAGTGCATCAGCGTGGACAGGGTGTATGTCGAGATTTAGCTCAGTTAGCTATCGCGTTATGTCGCAGTATTAGTATTCCGACGCGCTTAGTGGTAGGGTATTTGTATAATTTACAGCCCATGGATTTACATGCATGGTTCGAGGCTTATGTGGGGGGGCGATGGTATGCCTTTGACCCAACACAGGCTGATTTTTTGGGGGGACGAGTGATTGTCGCCTTTGGTAGAGATGCCGCTGATGTCTCTATTTTTCATCAATTTGGTTCAGGTTGTTTGTTAAACAATATGGACGTTAGAGTCGATTTGCTGGATAATTAGCGGATCAAAAAAATTTCATCGAATAACTAATTATGACTTATTGTATTGCAGCGTCTATAGACGAAGGGTTGATTTTGGTTTCTGATTCCAGAACCAATGCGGGCATCGATAACGTGAGTACACATGGTAAAATGCATGCCTTTGATACTTCGATTGATCGTAATATTGTATTGCTAAGTGCAGGTAATCTTGCGACTACGCAAGCGGTTTTGGAGCAATTACATCGCGATAAAATCAAAGAGGCTGAAATAAATCTCAATAATGTAGAAAGTTTATTTGAGGCTGCTGATTATCTTGGCCATGTCAGTGTAGAAAAACAAAAAAATCATAAAAGTGATAAAGGTCAGTCTGCATTTAACCCGACGGCTAGTTTCATTATTGCTGGGCAGATTGGTGATGAACCACCTGCGGCTTATATGGTCTATGCGGAAGGTAATAGCATTACCACTTCCTCGAATACCCCCTTTTTGCAAATAGGTGAGAGTAAGTATGGTAAACCTATTTTGGATCGATTTTTAAAATTAAATACCCCGATTGATGAAGCAGCACGTTGCTGTTTAGTCTCTATGGATTCAACTATACGTAGTAATGCGAGTGTTGGATCACCTGTAGAAATGCTCATATACCGTAAAGACAGTCATAGCTTTGAGGAATATTACTGCTTTGATGATGATGACGATTATATGTTGCAACTCAGACGTAGTTGGGAGACTAAGTTACGTGAGGCTATAGCGGCCTTGCCGGACATAGATAAAACCTCAAATAAGGTAATGCGAAAGGTTTTATAAGATTTTAGTTTTTG
>CAIXDX010000201.1 GCA_903918335.1 uncultured Methylococcaceae bacterium
AAAAATAAAGTACGCCGTTAGGGGCTAACAAAGTCATCGCATGCGTAATGAGTTGCACATGATCACTCTGAATATCAAAAGCATCTTCCATGCGTTTTGAATTTGAAAATGTTGGCGGATCTAAAAAGATTAAATCATACGTGGGGTGATCAATTTGACTCGCTTGCTCTAACAACCAGTCTAAACAATCAGCTTGGATAAACTCATGCGTGCCCGCCACACTATTCTGAGCTAAATTATTTTTAGCCCATTGCAAATACGTATTTGACATATCAACAGTGGTAGTGGATTTAGCCCCACCCATTCCCGCATGAACCGTAGCACTGCCGGTATAAGCAAACAAGTTTAAGAAGCGTTTATCTTTAGCTTGTTGCTGAATTGTTAAGCGTACTGGCCGATGGTCTAAGAATAAACCGGTATCCAAATAATCTTCAAAATTAACTAATAATTTGCAACCACCCTCTACAACTAAATGGAACCGACCTTGTTCATCGTGTTTTTCGTATTGCTCCGTGTTTCTTTGTTTACGACGAATCTTTAAAATGACTTGCTCAGCATCAACCCCTAATACCCGAGGAATCTCTGCCAACAAACCCGCTAGCCGTTGATCGGCTTTTTGTTGATCGATGGTCTTAGGTGGCTCATATTCTTGTACGATAACCCAGGTTTTATCACTCTGATACAAATCAACAGCCGCTGCATACTCAGGCAAATCAGCATCATATAAGCGATAACAAGTCACAGCGTTTTGTTTAGCCCATTTTGATAATTTTTTAATATTCTTTTTTAAACGATTAGCAAAATCTACCGCACCAATTTCAATAACAGGCTTATCTTTAATCTGCTCAGCTACTACCGATTCTTCACTAACAGCAATCTCTTTACCAACTGCTTCATAATCCTGCTTTGAAGGTTTAGTTTCAGTGACTGATTCAAGCTTTTTAATAGCTTCTAAAACAGTTTTTGATGGCCCTGTTGATTCAGAAATTGGCACGCTATTAGTATGACTAAGCGCCATTACATTGGCGATACGCTCTTCTTGAGTTCGCGCTTTAGGAATAAAGAATTTTTTCTCGATAATATTAAAGCGTAATAACTTACATTCCAATGCGCCATTAAAGAAAGTAATCGGCTTTTCTGAACGGATGCCTAATCGAAAACCCAACTCAGGATTACTAATAATCATGGCCGCTTTCCAACCCACAAACTGAGTTTTTAGGGTATTACCAAACGTTGTATATAACTCTGCGGTTTCTTCTTCATCACCTAAGCGCTCTCCATAAGGCGGATTACATATTAACAAGCCCGGTTGCCAACTCTCTGCAGGTTGGGCATCGGCTATATCGCGACGCTCTACATGAATCTTTTTTTGTAAACCGGCATTAGCAATATGCGCTAAGGCCGTATTAACCGTATGGCGATTTTGATCAAAGCCCACAATAATCGGTAATTTTTCTATGCCCTCTTTGCGGCGTTGTAAAGCTTCTGTTTTTAACCGCTTCCAACACGCGGCGTCGTGTTTTTTCCAGCCGATAAAGCCAAAATATTCACGTAATAAACCCGGTGCATAATCTGCTGCAATCATGGCTGCTTCGAGTAATAAAGTACCCGATCCACACATAGGATCAATTAAGGAACCTTTTTCTTTAGCGATAGCTGGCCAGCCACAACGCAATAACATTGCAGCGGCTAAGTTTTCTTTCATAGGCGCTTTAATACTCACATCACGATACCCGCGTCGATGTAAACTTTCACCTGAAAGATCTAAACTCAACTGTGCCTGATCACCTTGTAAATAAATGTTGATACGTATATTCGGTTGCCCGGTATTAATACTGGGACGCACCCCAAACTTATCACGCATCTGATCCACAATAGCGTCTTTAACCTTTAAAGCGCCAAAATGTGTATTGTTAATAGCGGAGGAGTTTTTTGCACTAAAAGACACGGCAAAAGTATCTTCAGGGTTAATATGCTCAAACCAATTAATACCTTGCACACCCTTATAAAGATCATCCTGTGATCTAACGAAAAAAGTACTTAAGACTAAGAAAATTCGGTTAGCGGTTCTTGACCATAAACAAGCGCGATAGGCATCCTCCAAATCTCCCTCAAATGCCACACCCGCCATCGTTGCTTTGATATGGCTCATACCTAAAGCCCTTAACTCATCGGTCAGCAAAGTTTCCATGGCTTTGGGGGTGGTAGCAAATAACGAATAATTGGACATATATACGTAGAAGAAAATTTAGGAAGGAATAAAATCAGCCAATAAAAAAGGCGTAAGACACAGTATCTTTATACCGCATCTTACGCCTTAGTCACTCAAACGTTTACTGAATTTTGATTAACTCAACATCAAATATCAAAGTAGCATTGGGGCCAATGGCACGACCCGCACCCTGCTCACCATAAGCTAA
>CAIXDX010000202.1 GCA_903918335.1 uncultured Methylococcaceae bacterium
CGTTTTCTGGAGTTGCTTCAACATACGCTTGACCTTCTTTCTTAGCTAAAGGCACCATACGTACGCCAGAAGTTGTGTAACCCATACCTGAGTAACCAATACCGTTAACTGAAGTGGTTACAGATTGCACAACAGACGCTGAACCTGGTTGCTCGTTTACGTTGCTTTTGAAATCGCCTTTACATAAAGCGTGTTCTTTAAAGTAACCGTAAGTACCAGATACAGAGTTACGACCGTATAATTGGATTGATTTAGAACCCCATGCGCCTACGCCTGCATCACCCCAAGTTTCGATATCAGCAGAGTGACCACATTTTAAAGTAGTAGAGAAAATAGCGTCTACTTGTGGGATTGATAAGCCTTTGATTGGGTTGTCTTTATTAACTAATACTGCTAAAGCGTCAACAGCAACAGGAATTGCAGTGGGTTTGTAACCGTATTTATCTTCGAAAGCTTCTAACTCGTCGTCTTTCATTTCACGGCTCATTGGGCCTAAATTTGAAGTACCTTCAGTTAAAGCTGGGGGCGCAGTAGAAGAACCTGCAGCTTGAATTTGAATATTAACGTTTGGATATTCGCGATTAAACTCTTCCGCCCATAAAGTCATTAAGTTAGCTAATGTATCAGAGCCCACACTAGATAAGTTACCAGCGATGCCACTTGCTTTTTGATAAGCTGGAACACCTGCTTCAACTGTTTGTACTGCGCTAGCAGAAGTAGATGCAAAAGTAGCAGCCACTAAACCCATAGCAACCAATAGCGATTTAGATTTAAAAGAAAATTTTATCATTACGTCTCCAATAATTAATTTTTTACAATATCGTTTTACCAACACTTCAATCATACAGACATTATATGACAAGATTATGAATATACCTTAATATTGATAACGCATTATTACTCTCATAACAGCATCTCTATATCAGCTCATCCATTAAACCAGTTGCTTTACATAACTAATTGACAGTAAAGTTGCGCATTCTGCTTCTAAATGACTCCAGTCATCGGGAAGATTCATTCTAACCAAAGTAGACGTGGGTAATATTTTTTCCCTATCGGGTAACTCACCAACCCCAACCAAATTAATCAAAAGATGCTCTAACTCAGGGTTATGCCCCCCTAGTAAAACTGCTTTTGCATCTTTAGGGCACTCTGCTAAGACCCCCTTAATTCGTTCAATACTTTCTTGATAAATACGTTTGTCTTGAACAATATTAAGCTCGGTTAATTCTAATTCTTGCTGTATGATTTTTATCGTTGATAGAGCCCTATTAGCTGGCGAACTCACTAAATAATCAGGCGCTAATTTTTGCTCTAACAACCACGCACTTAAACGCTTCAGATCTTGCTTACCACGCTTTTTTAAGGGCCGATCGAAATCATCTACCGCCAAATCACGATCTGACTTACCATGTCTCAACAACCACAACTCTCTACTCATTCATTTGCCCTCTTATTCTCTAATAAGGATCATTATCACATCAACATACCGAAAAATTGTTACACTGTCATTAAATGTTAATACTTGATTATTATTATGAGCGGATATTTTTATCATGACTGCCTAGAACACCATGCAATTACAATTTGATTTTCCTTCAAACTTAAACGCTGATAAATTTATTGCTTTATTAAGCGACAAAGCGTCTATCGAATTAAGTGGCAGGCAATACACCATCAAGACCTATTACGATAGCTTTGATTGGCGACTCTTTAAAAACGACATCACCTGCGAGATGAATCGTTCTAAATCAACCTCTTTACTATCATTAAAGCATCTTAAAACAGATGCGCTGATTGCCAGTACTGAACTTAAAGATGTCCCATCCTTTAGCCATCAATTTACTTCAGAAATAATCAGCAACCATCTAAAACCGTTGTTAGAAATGCGAGCATTAATTCCTGTATGCACAGTGGATTACGAATGTTTTTATATCAACATTTTGAATGATGACAATAAAACCGTATTGCGCTTAATAATCCAACAACATGAATTGTTTAACAACCGTTTAATTGTGCAACCCATTAAAGGTTATAACAAACATACTGAACAACTCATAAGCCTCATCACAAATGAATTTGATTGTGTTCCGGCAAAGCAACCCACGTTAACCATCGCGCTTAAGCTACAAGGCCGTAAACCCAATGATTATTCGTCTAAATTAAATATTAATTTAGATCCGTTTATGCGCGCTGATATCGCGGTGAAACATATTTACAGCCATTTATTAAAAGCCATTAAAGATAATGAACAAGGTACCATAGCGGATACCGACAGTGAGTTTCTGCATGATTTTAGAGTCGCCGTACGAAGAACGCGCTCTGGCATTAGTCAACTTAAAGGACTCATTCCTGATAGCACGAATGCCTACTTCTCAGAATTCTTTTCTTGGCTAGGGCAAGTTACAGGTAATACACGAGATTTAGATGTGTATTTACTAGATTTTGAGCACTATAAAAATAGCCTACCCGAATCTATGCAGAAAGATTTAGATCCGCTGTATGACTTTTTACTGATTAAACAAAAAGTCACTCAAAAAGAGCTTGCCCACCATTTACGCTCACAACATTATTTAACTAAGATATCTGAATGGGAACAATTTCTTAAAGAACAAGCTCCCACAACGGTTATCACACCGAATGCTAAATTAGCGATTTATGAACTAGCGAATCAACGAATTTTAAAAAGTTATAAAAAAGTATTAAGAACGGGAAGTGAAATTAATGAGCACTCGCCCAGTGAAGCCTTACATGACTTAAGAAAGCTGTGTAAGAAACTGCGTTACTTATTAGAGTTTTTCCAAAGCTTATACCCAGAAGAGCAAATAAAAGCTTTTATTAAACACTTAAAAGAACTGCAAGAAGTCTTAGGCAATTTTCAGGATTATGCCGTACAAGAACATGCACTTAAACTATTTAGTGTTGAAATGCTAAACAACAATACGTCTGCCAATACGCTATTAGCAATAGGCGTATTAGTACAAAATTTAGATAAGCTTCGAATTGAAGCCCGGAATGAATTTGCAGAACGCTTTACTGAGTTTAAACAAGAAGATAAACAACACGCCTTTGAGACCTTATTCTCTAAAAAGCTGAGACCTACAAGCTTTAATATATCAAGCTAAGCTTGACCTATTATAAATAACCGTTCGACCAGAGCTTAATCGAAGGCTTAACAACCAATCCGTTCA
>CAIXDX010000203.1 GCA_903918335.1 uncultured Methylococcaceae bacterium
ATTAGGTAATAAATGCGTGTCAATTTGGCTCAGGAAATCACGTTGTGATCGAGCTATGGTGTAAATTAGTAATCCGACGATAACCAAAGCTAAGAGCATGTGTAAGGTAATCATAAAGGGTTTTAGATTGCTCGCAACCACGTGGGACCCTAGCCAGCCTTGAAATCCAACCAGAAAGAAACTACTTAACGCCAAGTAAAATATAGTTTTATCTGTTTTAAGAAAAATGCGTGATGACCATGCGGTTAGAAAAATTAAAAATCCAATAGTCACGCCGACCAATCGATTGGTGTATTCAGTCCAGGTTTTTATTGGATTAAACTGTGTGTTTTCATAACCCCGTTGCGCATAAGTTTCATGGTAGTTAGGCGGTAATTGCGCTTCTTCAGTTGGTGGAATCCATTGCCCAAAGCAAGTTGGCCAGTCGGGACAGCCCATTCCAGCGCCTGATGCTCTCACTATACCGCCCATTAAAATGACGACATAAACGGCAAAAATGGTGATGATGCCAAGGCGACGAAATTTTAAAATAGCGGGTGAGTTCATAGGGATTCTGCCAATAAAGTAACTGGGATAAGTGGTTCTGATTTTATTATAAGATTGTAATTAGCATTTTCTGCCACTTGCAATACGATGAGCATTGTTTGTTTGATAGGCTCATTATTTGTTAGTGCTGATGTAGGCATGGCAAATAAGACTTTAGCAATGGCTTGGTCTGTATCGGTATCAAGAGAGTAAATACTTGAATTGGGCGGTGGCGTGTCAGCTGACTGACATTCGGCTAAAAAGAGGGCTCTTTTAGCTTTACCTAGATAATGGGTGCGCGCTACGATTTCTTGGCCGGTGTAACAGCCTTTTGTATAGCTAATGCCGCCAAGTTCATCCAGATTAAGCATTTGAGGGATAAATTCTTCAGAAGTTTCGCTGGTTATCCAGGGTATTCCTGCTAATAGGTCTAAATATCGCCAGTAGTTAGAATTAGTCGGTTTAAAACCTGTTTCTGTGTTGTAATGCGTCCATAGCTTAATAGCTGACTCGGGTTTAGCAATAATGAGTTGCTGTTGTTGAGAAGGGCATAGATTGACGCTAATGTAATCGGTCTGACTGGTGCTAAAACGCTCTACATCATAAGGGTTTTTTGCTACATTTAAACCGAATAAGCTAAGCTTTTCTGAATAGTTCTCTATGGTAACAGCCGATCTTAAGATATACATTTGCAGTCTTTTTTGGATGCTGTCTAATAAATCCTTAGGTAGTATCATTAGAAAATCATCAGCTGATTTAACCAGTAAAAAAGTACTGAGCACCCTGCCTTTGGGATTACATAGGGCGCCTATACTACTTTTCGCGTGACTTATATCGTTAATGTTGCAGGTTATTTGGCCTTGTAATAATTTAGCGGCGTCGTTACCACTAATTTTTATAATACCTAAGTAAGTGACAGGGCAAAGCGCTTTATCAGGCTGTATTGTAGTGTCTGTAAAAGTAATGGTTGTCTCACTTTTAAAAGTTGCCTTCGCGCTAAGCAGAAAGTTTTTCCAATCGGGATTCATAGCTCATTAAAGATGGGATTAAAGAGAGCCAAATTATATAGCAACTGTAGTAGCAGGGTACACGCATGTTATTAAAGAAATGAACAGAAGTGAAAGCGGCAATTTGTTGCTGACATTTAAAAGATCAAAGTTATTAAAACAGTATTTCTTATGTTTACATGCTTTAGTATTTGTAGCTGTTATTGCAAATGACTTAGCTTTGTTGATTAAACTAGCACTCGCTACAAGTGTCATTCTTCATGCAGGATTTTTTCTGTATCGCCGCCAAAAA
>CAIXDX010000204.1 GCA_903918335.1 uncultured Methylococcaceae bacterium
AAGAGCTTTAAAGGTCGGCAACGACGTTTTGGTCACACGGGTGAACAAGTTCTTAATAAATCAGTCATTTTATAACTTTATTTTATAAGCTTACAAAAATGTTACTAACAAGAATTATAACAGCATCAGTTTTAGCAACTCTGATTGCCCTTGCTGTATTCGAATTACCAGTTGAATATTTTTCTCTTTCTATCGCATTAATCACTTTATTAGGTGCTTGGGAATGGACGCAATTGGTTAGTATTACTACTCTCTATAAAAGGGTATTCTTTTTAATAGCGTTGGTATTACCTATGTTAGGTTTGCAATTTTGGACTCAAATACTGGAGTTGATTGCTACGTTAACTGATTGGCCGGATGTAAGAGATTATTCAGGTATTTTAGAATGGTTAGTTATTCCTCCAGTATTGTTCTGGATAACGGTGATGATATTAATCAGAAATGCCCCCACCCCTGTTTTAAATTTACAATTAAAAGTGTGGCGTAAAGGTTTAATAGGTTGGTTTTTATTATTATCAGCTTGGATGTTCTTAACTCGTTTAAGATCTTTTTATGGCCCTGAGATGACTATGTTTTTCTTGATGTTAATTTGGGGTGCTGATGTGGCAGCATATTTTACTGGTAAGAAATGGGGTACTATTAAATTAGCACCTGAGATAAGTCCGGGTAAAACAGTTGCAGGATTTCGTGGCGCTCTTTTATCTGGTGTCTTATTGTCAATTCTGTTTATTGGTTACTATAGTCTACGTGATGGCTTCGTGTGGACAAGAATTTTTGACTTTATCTTATTGTCTGTATTAACAGTGATGATTTCGGTTTATGGTGACTTGTTCATCAGTGTCGTTAAGCGTCAAGCGGGCGCTAAAGATAGTGGAACGTTGTTACCTGGTCATGGTGGTATTTTGGATAGAATAGATAGTATTTTGGCCGCGATCCCTTTATTTTATGCGGGTATCATTTTAATTGGTCTAGACTCATGAAAGGGTTATGCATTTTAGGTGCAACGGGTTCTATTGGGGTTAGTACTTTAGATGTGACTGCAAGACACAGTCATCTATATAAAGTGGTGGCGTTAACTGCCAACAATAATATTGATTTGTTGTTTGAACAGTGTCTAGTTCATCACCCTGAATATGTTGTTGTCGTTAATGAAATTAACGCTGCCGCTTTTTCAAAAAAACTGATTAACACCCAGATCGCTGATATTAAAGTTTTGTCAGGTGCAGAGTCTTTAGAATATGTTGCAACATTAGAAAGTGTTGATTCTGTGATGGCTGCGATTGTTGGGGCTGCGGGTCTTTTACCTAGCTTAGCTGCAGCAAAGGCAGGCAAAATTATATTATTAGCTAATAAAGAAGCCTTGGTGATGTCGGGTGATATCTTCATGGATGCTGTTACCGATTCAGGTGCCCAACTGTTGCCTATCGATAGTGAACATAATGCAATATTTCAATGTATGCCTGCGGGCTATCAGTCAGGCATGCAGGCTAAGGAAGCTAGACGTATTTTATTGACCGCGTCTGGCGGTCCATTTAGACAAATGCCCGTAGAAGAATTAGTTAATGTGACACCTGCTCAAGCAGTTGCTCATCCTAATTGGGATATGGGTAAAAAAATATCCGTAGATTCGGCAACGATGATGAATAAAGGTTTGGAGATGATCGAGGCCTGTATTTTATTTTCTATGAAACCGGATCAAATTCAGGTTGTTATACACCCACAAAGTATTATTCATAGTATGGTTGATTATGTGGATGGTACTGTACTAGCTCAAATGGGTAATCCGGATATGCGAGTGCCAATTGCATACTCTATGGCTTGGCCTGAGCGTTTTGAATCTGGGGTTGAGCCTTTGAATATCTTTGATGTTCGTCGTATGGATTTTGAAGAACCTAATTTAGAACGTTTTCCATGTTTACGATTAGCTTACAAAGCCATTAATTTGGGTGGCATTATTCCTACAGTCTTAAATGCTGCGAATGAGATAGCCGTAGAGGCTTTTTTAAATGAGCAAATTCGTTTTACAGATATTCCTTTAGTAATTGAGCGTTGTATGGATAAATTCTCAGTTGCCCCTGCGAGTACTCTTGAAATAATTCTTGAAGCTGATCGAAATGCCAGAGTTGTAGCTAATCAATTGGTTGCTGAGTTAATTGCATAATGGATTTATTGCATACGGTATTTTACTTTTTAATTGTTATTGGAGTTTTAGTTTCATTCCATGAGTTCGGGCATTATTGGGTTGCTCGTATTGTAGGCGTTAAAGTAATACGCTTTTCTGTCGGTTTTGGTAAGGTGTTGTGGTCTTATCAAAAAAATAGTCAATCAACTGAGTATGTTATTTCGGCGATACCATTAGGTGGATATGTCAAAATGGTTGATGAGCGTGAGGGCGAGGTAAGTGTTGAAGACTTACCTTATGCTTTTAATCGTCAATCTGTTTTAGCTAGGGTGGCGATAGTAGCGGCTGGGCCTGTTTTTAATTTATTACTGGCTACTGTTTTGTTTTGGAGTGTTTTGGTTATTGGTGAAATGGGTATAAAACCCATTCTTGGTGAAGTAAAACAAGGCACTATAGCGTATAAGGCGGGATTAGTTGAAGGCGATGAAATTATATCGATTGATGATAAGTTAACACCTATTTGGTCAGAGGCTTTAAATGGCATTGTGTCGTCAGCCTTAGATGGAAATAAAGAAGTTAAATTAACTGTAAAGCAGTTTGATGGTGTTGCTTCAGAAAGGTTTTTATCTTTTACAGAGGATGATATTAAAAGTCCTGAAGTTTTATATCAAGATCTAGGGATTAAGCCA
Organism: uncultured Methylococcaceae bacterium; assembly: GCA_903918335.1. Classification (GTDB taxonomy): domain Bacteria; phylum Pseudomonadota; class Gammaproteobacteria; order Methylococcales; family Methylomonadaceae; genus Methylobacter_C. The sequence goes on from CAIXDX010000204.1 coordinate 2,812, forward strand.
TGGTCTCCAAAATTAAAGCCAATTATCGGTAATATTTTACCGGAAAGTGCAGCATTGGATGCGGGGTTGCAGAAAGGAGACCTTGTAATTAGTGCGAATAATCAGGCTGTTGTGGATTGGATGCAATGGGTTGATATAGTAAAAAAGCATCCTGGAATGACTATTCAATTGGTAATTGATCGAGGTGGAGTTCAGCTACCAGTAAGTATTACTCCAAAAAAAGTTCAAATAGAGCAGGGCGAAGAAGGTAAAATTGGGGCGTCAGTTTATGTTCCTGAAGATATACAAAAAAGTATGCAAGTTGAGTACTCTTTGTCACCATTTGATGCGATTCCAGATGCTATTACAACGACAATTAACTATTCATTATCTACAGTGAAAATGTTGGGAAAGATGTTTGTTGGTCAGGCTTCTGTAAAAAATTTAAGTGGTCCTATTAGTATTGCACAATATGCAAGTCAGTCTGCTAGTATTGGGCTTGTTGCTTTCTTAAAGTTTATGGCATTAGTGAGCGTAAGTTTAGGGGTTTTAAATTTGTTGCCAGTACCTGTTCTTGATGGCGGGCATTTGATGTTTTTTTGTATTGAGGGTCTGGTAGGTAAGCCTGTTCCTGAAAAAATACAAATGTTTTTTCAGCAAGTCGGTATGTCTTTACTGCTGATGTTAATGGTTGTGGCAATGTTTTTTGATGTTCAACGCTTATTTCACTGAACGTGATTTTTAGACCCATTATTAAGTTTAATTTGTTATTAAGATTTATATATCAAATCATGAGAATAATATGAGTAATTTATTTAAGATAATATGTGTTTTTATTATAGTTACATTAAGTGCTATAAATGCTGCTCATGCTGATGAAAGTGCTGTTAGACAAGCATTAGTTAAGTCCATGCCGAATCTTAAAATTGATTCAATTACTCCATCAGAAGTGAAAGGCTTATATGAAGTCACTGTAGGCGTTCATATTTACTATGTGTCTGAAAACGGTAAGTATTTATTGCCCGGTCAACTGATTGATTTGGAGAATAGTAAAGACTTAACAAAGGTTAAATTGAATGCTGCTCGTCAGTTGGCGATTAGTAAGTTGGGTCAATCAAAAATGATTGTTTTTAAACCTAAAATTTCTAAATATACTATTACTGTTTTTACTGATATTGATTGTGGGTATTGCCGTAAGTTGCATTCAGAAATTGACCAGTATTTGGCAGAGGGTATCACCATTCAGTATTTGTTTTTTCCAAGAGCGGGTAAAGATTCCGATTCTTATAATAAAGCAGTTTCTGTTTGGTGTTCTGATGATCGCAACGCTGCTTTAACTGCAGCTAAAAATAACCAATCATTGCCAGTTAAGAGATGTGAAAATCCAATAGATGAGCATATGCAATTAGTGAATGATTTTGGATTAGATGGAACGCCAACTATCGTATCTGAGACCGGAAATATTTACCCTGGTTATGTGGCGGCAAAACAACTGTTTGCTAAATTGGAGCAAGAGAAGGCTCAAAAATAAAGTTATTTGAATGGATGCATTTTTGTTTTAAGCTGCTTTAAACCGAGAGGTTGCTTTTTTAATTCGATCATTAATAGCTATCCATTCGTCCGTTACTGGTGTTTGTTCAATTAAGATGATATCTAAATTTTTACTGTCTAATTCACGTAGGCAGGAATATAAAATTTGTCCATAACTCTCTGCCTGTTCAGGCATGCATAACATATGCATAAATCTGTTTTCTGGCGGATTGAACTGATAAGATAGTAGTCCTACCCGTTTATTTTGTATTCTTAAGTTATTAAGAACAGCGGTTAATTTATCATGTTCACATAATGCGGCAGGGGTAACTGGTGCGTAATGTACAGGACTCATGCCAGGTGCTCGATTAGTGATTGCTGTTTTCTCTATAATTGTATCTATCGATATTATTTCAATTCCTAGGACGGCTTCTATTTCAACTTTTGTAATAAGACCTGGTCTTAATAATTTTGGTATGGGTCCTGTTAAATCAATAATAGTGGATTCCACACCAATTTTACATGCTCCGCCATCTAGTATCATATCAACAGAATCTCCTAGTTCATCCTCGACATGTGAAGCTTGAGTTGGGCTAATTCTGCAGTAAATGTTTGCGGAGGGAGCCGCAATTCCCCCCTCAAATTTATTGAGCAATGCAAGTGCGACAGGATGGTCGGGCATTCGAAGTGCGATCGTATTTTGACCACCTGTTACTTCTAATGGGACATCTGATTTTTTATTGAGTATTAATGTTAGGGGCCCGGGCCAAAATGCGGACGCTAATATTTTTGCACTTTCGGGAATTTTCTGAGCCCAATCTTTCAGTTGCTCTACTCCGCTAATATGCACTATGAGTGGATGATTTGTAGGTCTGTTTTTAACTTTAAATACTTGTCTAATTGCTTCAGGATTTGAAGCATCAGCACCTAAGCCATAAACAGTCTCTGTTGGAAAGGCGACAAGTCTTCCTTGTTGTAATAATTTAGTAGCATGCTCAATAGCAGCGTTATCAGCAAAAATTGGTTTCATAATGTGGTTTTAACGGTAGTCTAGCGACATTAACAATTAAGGGTGCCTGACCTTTGTAATGAGCAGATTTGATAGCTCTTTTTTAGAGGTTAGTTGCGTAAGTATTGTCAATTAATATCTTATTCTATGGGCGACTCGGTTACTTATCAAGTAGTAGTATAGCGAAATTAGAAAACTAACATATTTGACATCGGTGCTTTAGCAGGGTTTGTATTACGCATAAAAAAAGGCTTTTGCGTTACACATAAGCCTTTATTGTATGGTGGCGATAGGTGGATTTGAACCACCGACCCCGGGGTTATGAATCCCGTGCTCTAACCAACTGAGCTATATCGCCTTATTAATCTGTCCCCATTGAGAGATGAGATTATAAATATCCAGCGTATATTTGTCAAACATTGAACCTAAAATGTACAACATCACCGTCTTTAACTATGTAATCTTTTCCTTCTAAGCGCCATTTACCAGCATCTTTAGCGCCTTGCTCTCCTTTGTAGGTGATATAGTCTTCATACGAAATAACTTCAGCGCGTATAAAACCTTTCTCGAAGTCGCTATGAATAACGCCCGCTGCTTGAGGGGCAGATGCTCCAATTGGAATGGTCCATGCTCTAACTTCTTTTACACCCGCTGTAAAATAAGTTGCAAGATTAAGCAGTTCATAGCCTGCTCTTACGACACGATTTAATCCAGGCTCTTCCAAACCTAAATCATCTAAAAACTCTTTTTTTTCTTCTTCATCAAGTTGAGCAATTTCTGCTTCTATTGCGGCACAAATGGGCACGACTGTGGCACCTTCTTTAGCAGCAAGGTCCCTTACGCTATCTAACATTGGGTTATTTTCAAAACCATCATCTTGTACGTTGGCGATGTACATTGTGGGTTTAAGTGTCATTAAGCATAAATCTTTGATCAATGCTTTGTCGTCTTCCGACAGGGGTAATGTGCGAACAGGGTCTCCATTTTCTAGTTGCTTTAAGACTTGTTCTAACACTGCTTTTTTTGCAAGTTCATCTTTATTGCCGGTTCGAGCAATTTTACTCGATCTCAGTAGGGCTTTCTCAACAGAAGACATGTCTGCAAGTGCTAGTTCTGTGTTGATGACTTCGATATCTGATAGAGGATCAACTTTACCCGCTACATGCACTACATTATCATCTTGAAAGCAGCGTACAACGTGGGCAATTGCATCTGTTTCTCGGATGTTGGCTAGAAACTTATTGCCTAATCCTTCACCTTTTGACGCGCCTGCAACTAAACCAGCAATGTCAACAAATTCAATTGTTGTAGGCAGTATACGTTCTGGTTTCACAATCTCTGCTAATTTGTCCATACGTAGATCAGGCACTGGTACTACGCCCACATTGGGGTCAATGGTACAAAATGGATAATTTTCAGCAGCAATTTTAGCTTTTGTTAAGGCATTAAAAAGAGTTGATTTACCAACATTGGGTAAACCGACGATTCCACAATACAGTGCCATAGTAATCTCTTAAGGGGGTTAAATTAGTTAGTTAAGGTTATACGAAAAGTCTAATTCTTCGCAAAAATTCGTCAATTATACTGGGTAACTTTAAATTCATAATAAATTAAATTATGTGTTGATGCGTTATAGAGTCATCATCCATAGACGAATCCCCTACTATTTTGGTATAGTTACCTAGCTAAAAATTTCAGCTCATCCGTTTTTTTATTTTTAAAACATCACTCTGGAGATTATCAATGCCAATTAAAGTTGCAATCAATGGTTATGGTCGTATTGGACGTAATATCGTTCGTGCCTTATACGAGTCAGGCCGTACAAACGAAATTCAAATAGTTGCAATTAATGATTTAGGTGATAGCAATACAAATGCTCACTTAACACAATACGATTCAGTGCATGGCAAATTTCCTTTCGAAGTTTCAGTTGATGGTGATTACATCATTATCAACGGCGATAAAATTAGAGTTTTCTCTGAAAGAGATCCATCTAAATTACCTTGGGCAGAATTAGGTATTGAAGTAGTACATGAGTGTACAGGTTTCTTTACAAGCAAAGCTAAAGCATCTGCTCACATTACTGCAGGTGCAAAAAAAGTTATCATTTCAGCTCCAGGTGGGGATGATGTTGATGGTACTATCGTGTTTGGTGTTAACCATGACACTTTAAAAGCTTCAGATACAGTTATTTCGAATGCGTCTTGTACTACTAACTGCTTAGCACCTATCGTTAAACCTTTAAATGATGTTATAGGTATCGAAAGTGGCTTAATGACTACTATCCATTCATATACAAACGATCAAGTTTTAACAGATGTTTATCACAGTGATTTACGTCGTGCACGTTCAGCGACACAATCTATGATTCCTACTAAAACAGGTGCTGCAGCTGCTGTAGGTTTAGTTTTACCTGAGCTTTCAGGTAAATTAGATGGTTTCGCAATGCGTGTTCCTACTATCAATGTATCAGTTGTTGATTTAACTTTCCAAGCGTCTAGAGATACTACTAAAGCAGAAATTGATGAAATTTTAACTTCAGCTTCTAAAGGTGCCTTAAAAGGGATTTTAGATATCAATGAAAGACCTTTAGTGTCTGTTGATTTTAATCATAACCCTGCGTCATCAATTTATGAATCACCTTTAACTAAGGTTTTAGGCGGTCGTTTAGTGAAAGTTCTTTCTTGGTATGACAACGAATGGGGTTTCTCAAATCGTATGTTGGATACTACTATTGCCTTTGTTAACGCAAAATAACGGATTTCATTCATGTTAAGAAGAACCAAAATTTTAGCCACACTCGGCCCTGCTACTGATAAGCCTGGTGTGCTTGAAGGCTTATTTAAGGCAGGTATTGATGTAGTCCGAATGAACTTTTCTCATGGTTCTGCTCAAGATCATATAGACAGAGCTAATCTCATTCGTGAATT
>CAIXDX010000205.1 GCA_903918335.1 uncultured Methylococcaceae bacterium
AAATAACGGCCATTCACATTCAATATCCATAAACTGTTTAAGTTCATGGGGGTCATAATGCAATTTATTATGATCCTCTATAACGGTTTGATGACCATCTAATAAAAAGCGTTTACACCCATATCGACCTTCTAATTTCTGACAGATTAAGGCTTCTGTTTTTAAGCGTATCTCTTCATTATCAATGGCAAAGGCGGGAAATCCAGTAACACTTAACACCGCAGAGTCCACTTCTTTTGAGATCGACTCTCTGGGTAATAAGGATTCTAAAGTGATGCGTGTCCGTGCAATATCATCACTGATAACATGTACTATTGAAGCTTGACCACCCTCTTTACCAAATAAATTAAATCCTGATAAAGCTTCTAATGCAGCTTTAGCCATACCAATAGAGCTGGCATTAAGTTCGGCAATACCATGATTTATTTTGTTCCCGCGCTCCCAAATTCCATAATCAGGTGTTCTATAGGTACGACTAATATAATGTACTAAGTTTTGGACAAAATTGACTTCATCAATGGTAAATACGATCCGTAATCCAGACGCAGTCATTTGCGCTAACATAAGCAAAAATAACGAGGTAGCATCTAATTGCAAATGCCCCCATTCATCATCCCCCACCACAGAATTACCGGTTTTTGTATCATACTTCGCATGTAAAGCATCAATAGGTTTTTGAGTCTGTTTAAACTTTTCTACCTTAGGAGCTTGACGCATCATTGCCGTTAATAAACCTCTCATTAACTTAACAACGCTTTGTTCTAAAACATACGTACGATCTTGAGCACCGTCAACACGTCGATAAGCTAATCCCAATCCCCATGCAGATAAAATACTGTACACATTATCTCTAACCCAAGCGTCTGTGTAATTTCCATGTACGGTGACGGCAGTACTCGCAGGCAACAACCCTGATACCCAATCTTGTCTATTTAAGATAATGTCTTGAACTTGTTGATAATAAATATCAAGCTTGGCAGAAGAATTAGTCGATTTCATTTAAATTAGAACACCGTGTAAAGACAAAATATATTACTAATAGATAAATTTAAGCACATACTGCGCCAGCATTGGCAATATGGATTGGTAACACATTCAGTTATATGCAATACGTTATTCATTTTAAGAAGTATTAGATAAAATTATAGATATTTCAAGGTTAATACTGAAAGAAAACCATTAGACCCCAATATATGTTGCACCAATATAATTCAATCCAATTAAATCGCACTGTAAAAGTGCTATTTAAGATAAAAAAAAGGGCCTTTCGGCCCTTTTTCGATTTAGTAAAGAAAACGTTTATTCCGCTGATTCAGCAGCCGCTTCTTCTTTTTCTACTTCTTTAATACTTAATCTAACTCGACCTTGTCGATCAATTTCAAGTACTTTAACTCGAACGATATCTCCTTCATTCAGACGATCACTGACTTTATCAACATGCTCATCTGAAATTTGTGAAATATGAACTAAACCATCTTTACCAGGCAAGATAGTTACAAATGCACCGAAGTCCATTAAGCGTACTACTTTACCTTCGTAAGTTTTACCTACTTCTACTTCCGCAGTGATTTCTTCAATCAGACGACGCGCCTCTTCACCCGCTGCTTTATCAACCGATGCAACTTTTACAATACCGTCATCTGTTAAATCAATGCTCGCACCCGTTTCTTCTGTAATACTACGGATGGTAGCGCCACCTTTACCGATGACTTCACGAATTTTGCTAGGATCAATTTTAAAAGTAATGATACGTGGCGCAAAATCTGACATCTCGTCACGAGTGTTAGCCAATGCTTTGTTCATTTCACCTAAAATATGCAAACGACCTTCTTTAGCTTGAGCTAAAGCCGTTTTCATAATTTCTGCAGTAATGCCATCAATTTTGATATCCATTTGTAAAGCAGTAATACCATTTGCAGATCCAGCTACTTTAAAGTCCATATCACCTAAGTGATCTTCATCACCCATGATGTCAGATAATACTGCAAAGTTATCGCCTTCTTTAATCAAGCCCATTGCTATACCCGCAACTGGCGCAGATAGAGGGACACCCGCATCCATTAACGCTAAACTACTGCCACAAACTGAAGCCATTGAACTTGAACCGTTAGATTCCGTAATTTCTGATACCACGCGAATAGTGTATGGAAACTCTTCCATATTCGGAAGCACGGCTGCCACACCACGTTTAGCTAAACGACCATGGCCAATCTCACGACGCTTAGGTGAACCAACAAAACCAGTTTCACCCACGCTGTACGGAGGAAAGTTATAATGCAACATGAAAGGTTCTTTATACTCACCCGCTAATGCATCAATAATTTGTGCATCTCGCGCTGTACCTAATGTAGCAACCACTAACGCTTGAGTTTCACCACGTGTAAATAATGCAGAACCATGGGTTCTTGGTAAAACACCTGTTCTGATAGTAATCGGTCTAATTTTATCTAATGGACGACCATCAATACGTTTGCCTTCGTTTAGAATCGCATTACGAACAATACGATATTCTAAGTTTTCAATGATGTTACGAATATCATTTTCAGCATAATTTTCTGATAATTTTTCAACAACCGCTGTGCGTATCGCTTTTAATTTATCTTGACGAACTAATTTTTCAGCAACTGTATACGCTTCTTTAATACCTGCTTCAACTTCATAAGTCACTAATTCAACTAACTCAGAGTTTTCATCAGGAGCAACCCATTCAACAACACCGGCACCCGCTGCATTTGCGAATTCATTAATTGCATTAATAGCTGCTTGCATTTGTTCGTGACCAAACAAAACAGCACCTAGCATAACTTCTTCTGAAAGGCCTTTTGCTTCAGATTCAACCATTAATACAGCTTGAGAAGTACCCGCCACAACCAAAGTTAAGTCAGACTCTTTTAATGCTGCTGGTGAAGGATTTAATAAATATGCTCCCTCTTTATAACCTACACATGCTGCACCTATAGGGCCATTGAAAGGTAATCCAGAAACAGCTAATGCCGCTGAAGCACCTAATAAAGCAGGAATTTCCGTATCAACTTCTGGATTTAAAGAGATAACTGTGGCAATGATTTGAACTTCGTTTGTATACCCTTCTGGGAACAATGGTCTAATAGGACGATCAATCAACCTTGAAATCAAAGTTTCTTGTTCACTTGGACGACCTTCTCTCTTAAAAAAGCCACCTGGAATTTTACCAGCTGCATAGGCTTTTTCTTGATAATTAACTGT
>CAIXDX010000206.1 GCA_903918335.1 uncultured Methylococcaceae bacterium
GATTACCCCATTTTTACGGCACGAGTCACTAAAAAGGTCAGTGAAAGTCATAAGTTGCCACATAAATTATCTACAATTAACTATCATCCGATCAGTGCAACGGCTAATCCTAATAAACCTTTACCCATTGCTATTTCAGAAAGCCCTATGGCTATGTTATTAAATGGTAAAGCTTATGCGTTTAATGATGTACAAGCCAGTGAGCGCATTAAGTTAAATTCTGTGCAATTGATAGAAATATTCCATGATCATGGGGCAGGGGGGCATGGTGGCGGTATGGGTATGGGCATGATGAAACATAATGGCGGTGGTGGCATGGGTATGATGATGTCCATGGCACATCCTATTCATTTACATGGGCAACAGTTTCAGATTGTTAGTCGGTCTATTGGGGCAAACCATACTGAAGACTATGACACCGTGCGTGATGGCTTTATAGAAACGGGTTTAAAAGACACTGTATTAGTTATGCCAGGTGAAACGGTTCGTATCATTAAACCATTCCAAGATTTTAAAGGTTTGTTTATGTTCCATTGTCATAATTTAGAACATGAAGACATGGGTATGATGCGAGACTTTTTAGTCGAGTAATGATGTGTTGAAGTAATGTTGTGCCATTTATAATGCACAACAACATCTTTTATAAAAAAGCGTTATAAATGGACATAAACCACAGACTAAGCATTAAGCTTTAGATGTTGAACAAACTGTCACCTGTTTGCTCTAAAAGGAAAGACTTTTAGAGCAAACAGTAACCTTCTTAGAGTAAAAGGATATCAGTTTAGCGTAAACCTATTCTAGTATGCTCTGAAAGGATACTTGTTTAGAGCAAACAGACATTAAAATGTTCTAAAAGTCTTAAGGTTTAAGACAAACGTTTATACCTTTAACGTAAACAGAAAGACTTTTGGAACAAACAGGTTCCAGTTTGCTCCAAAAGGGTTACCGTTTAAGTTATTCAATTAAAACAGTCCGGCTTCTAAACTATGGATATATTTTTCGAGTGAGGGGGCTTTTTTACAAGTATTGAGATAAAGCTCTTCATAATCAAGAGCATCAATTGTGCGCTGGACAGACTTTTTATTTTTTGGGTAGCCTTTACCCACGCTTTGATATATTTTTCTTAACGTTTCAGTTGGATGCGATAACTCAGAAGCGCGCATCTGAGTGTGATCAAAACCACCAGCGATCACATCATCCATTGAAATATTTTTATCAATGCGAGCAAAATGATTCAGCTCTTCTAAAAACCAAGCCTCGATTTCCAAAACGGCCAAATGAATATGGATAGGTAAATCATCATCACAAGGTAAGCCGACTAAAAGACCGGCTTCTAACTTTGCAATATCATCATGACCGAAGGGATAAATGTCCCGTAAGCCAATCACCAAAGAATAGCCAGCACGCTTTAATGATTGATAGTTATCTTTAATCTGTGATTTGACTTGTTCGTCATTACAACAATTTGCAATGAGTACATGTACTATGGGTGTTTTATGAGATCTTAATTCTGATAAAGCAAGTCGCCCATAATTTTGATGCACGACTTCAAACGTTATACCATGCCTACCCGCTAGTTCTGTGAGTAATCTAATGGTAAATTCTTGTTCTGTTAGCCCTTCAACAAAAACTGCAAATTTCTTAGTCATTAACGACCTCTGCTTCAAAAAGATCTGAAGCAAAGAAGTCGAAGTTATTTAAACCCAGATACTTAAATTCATTAAATTGCTTGGCTGCATTTTGGGCATTAAACAATTTAACAATACCACCTTTACGCTTTAGAACAGACCAATATTCCAACGGCACTTCATTCATCACAAAGCGATCATTACTTGTCATGATCAATTGCAAATCAAAAGTTTTAGCTTTATGAATTAATAGATTGATAATGTCTTTAGCTCGTTCATAATCTAAGCCCTCACCAATATCATCCACAAGAATAACCTGTTTCTTTCTTGAGAATGCGCATATATTTAGATGCACTACTAACGCCAGTGCTCTGAACATACCTTGCGACATTTGCATTTGCGGATTCATAAAGCCTAACTCTTTCTCAACGGTAAACATAACCAACGCTGCAACAGGAAAGTTGATTATTGTTTGAATATTTTCAGAGCCTACAGCCGTTAATGAATAGCCCAAGGCATTCATATCGGCAATAACAGCATCATCAAAGGGGTTACCAAATTGGCTGAATGCAGCTGTGTAAACGGCTACAAGGTTATTAGGATCATCAAATACTGGATGGGCAGGATTACGAAAAAACACTTCTGCTTCTGTAATACTCATCACCTGAGATTTACCAAAGTCTGTGCCGAAGTGATATAACACTACGCTCTTTGCCCATTGATGTAATACCATTAAAAAGGGGTGTTGAATGGTATCAAGTCGGTTAACAGCCGCGAGAACAGTTAACGGCAGCTGAAACTCTAAGTCTTTTTCTTCTTTTTCATAACGAATTTTTCCAGAGCCGTTTTCAGAACGGGTTAGTTTTATTTCGTTATCAATACTGAGTTGTTCAGCAAATACAGAGCCGTTTTTAATTTCTAACTGATATACAAAAGCTTGATTGTTTAATTCAAGTTCTATAACAAACTTATTAGGTTCATAAGGCAATTGTTGTTGTTGGCCAGAAAGTAATCGCGCTAATGTGGCAAATACTGACATAAGTCTTGATTTACCTGACGAATTTTTACCTACGATCAAGTTAATGTTTGAGAATGTGGCTTTATTTATTTCCCAATGGCGTTCAGTACCTTCATATTCTGTGTAACTTAATTTAACTAACGACATTGTAGGTTCTCATTTAAACTTTTGAATTATCTATTCGATATAGATGATGTTTTATTTAATACGTTTTGAATAATCTTAATTGTTAGGTGTAGGGTTGGTCAATTTATCTATAATATTTTTAATAGATGCTGAGAAAATACCCAAGGCATATCCACTGGGTTTAGTGTTATGAGTATTAGAGTAAACTTCTGATAATTCGGTTACTTCTTTAAGCCAATTAAGTTCATCAATTAATTTCAAATTATTGGTTTGATATTTATATCTTTCTACAAGTGATGTGTCAACACTTTTCCGGACACGTTGTTAAGCAACAATTTGCTGCAGTTCGTAATTAACCGGAGACAAATACCCATTGGCAGAATGGCGTCTTTGGCGGTTATAAAATACCTCA
>CAIXDX010000207.1 GCA_903918335.1 uncultured Methylococcaceae bacterium
AAAAAAGTAAAAGGTGTGCGCTTGCAAGACGGTACAGAAATGTTGGCTGATGATGTCATTATCAATGCTGATTTTTCTCATGCTATGACGCATTTAGTTAAGCCCAATGAATTAAAACACTATAGCCCCCAGAAAATAGACAAATTGGAATATTCCTGTTCAACCTTTATGTTGTATCTAGGTTTAGATAAATTTTACGATTTACCTCATCACACGATTGCTTTTGCGGACGATTATGTAACGAATATCAACAATATCTTTCATAGTAAAACGCTGAGTAAAGATTTCTCTTTTTACGTGCAAAATGCGTGCGTCAATGATGCTACTTTAGCACCGGCAGGAAAATCAGCTTTATATATCCTTGTACCCACTCCTAATAACGAAAGTCATACAGATTGGGATACTTATTGTGTTGAAATGCGAGAGCAAGTTTTGAATATCTTAGAAACTCGCTTAAATTTGATTGATATTCGTGCCCATATAGAACAAGAAAAAATTATTACGCCTAAAACATGGGAAACGGATGAGTATGTTTTTAGGGGGGCTACTTTTAGTTTGTCCCATAAATTTAGTCAGCTTTTGTACTGGCGACCGCATAACCAGTTTCAAGAATTGGATTCATGTTATTTAGTGGGGGGGGGCACTCATCCCGGTAGTGGTTTACCGACTATTTATGAGTCTGCTCATATTTCGGCAAAATTGATTTGCAAAAAATATGGTGTCAAATTTGGATTGGCAACATGAGTGAAGAGATACTAGCTGTCTCGGCATTAACTGAACAGAACGGTAAAACTTATTCTGTTACCCATAATGACGATGTTATTAAAATAATGACTAAGGCCAGGGATGCTTTTAGTCTGTGGGAAGCGTTAACAGTTGAGCAGCGTATTAAAAAATTAGTAAAACTTGAAGCCATTATTCAAGCGGAGATGGATGCTATTGTTGAGGTTATTATGGTCGCGACAGGTAAAGTGAAAACAGAGGTTTTACTGGGGGAAATTTATCCAGTTCTGACTACATTAAGATTTTATCAAAACAATGCCTCGGTTATTTTGGATGCTGAGCCTGTTACTACGCCTGCTATTTTGTTTCCTAAATCTACTGCTCAAATTGCGCGTCGGCCTTTTGGTGTGGTGGCTGTTATTTCACCTTGGAATTTTCCGTTTCAATTGACGCTAATTCCTATACTAACTGCGCTTATAACGGGTAACTCGGTCATTTTTAAAATGTCTGAATTAAGCTTACCCGTGGGTGATTTGTTGATAGATTTATTATCAAGGTCGGCTTTGCCAGAAAATTTAGTTCAACAAGTGATCGGTTTTGCGGAAACGGGGCAACAATTGATAGCAAGTCGCCCAGACATGGTTTTTTTTACGGGTAGTCTCGCGGCGGGTAGAGCCGTCATGGCAAGTGCGGCCCAGCATCCTATTCCCGTTGTTTTAGAGTTAGGGGGTAAAGATGCGATGGTCGTGTTTGCTGATGCTAATCAAACTCGGGTAGTCAATGCTGCTTTGTATGGGGCTTTTAGTAATAGCGGTCAAGTGTGTGTGTCTGTTGAGCGCTGTTATGTCGAGGCCACTTATTATCAAGATTTTATTCGCCAGCTAACCGAGGCAGTGCTTAAGCTCAAGGTTGGGCATGGTAGCTCTGGTGATTTAGGGGGGTTAACTACCCTAAAGCAATTTGCTGTGATTGAAGCTCACTATAACGATGCGTTGGCAAAGGGTGCTAAGGCATCTGGGGCTTTAAAATTAGAGGGTCGATATTTGCATCCCATTGTATTGTGGGATGTTACCCACGATATGAACATTATGCGTGAGGAAACTTTTGGCCCCGTGTTGCCCGTGATGAAGTTTACCTCAGTATCGGAAGTAATTGAATTGGCAAATGATACTGATTTTGGCTTAAATGCTAGTGTTTGGAGTCAAGATATTGCAAAGGCAGAGCGGGTAGTTAAGCATCTAAAAGTGGGGTCTTGGGCTATAAATGACGTTATTAAAAATATTGGTCATCCGGGTTTACCGTTCGGTGGTGTAAAAAATAGTGGCTTTGGACGGTATCACGGCGCTGAGGGATTGCGAAGTTTTACTTATACCGTGGCAGGATTAACCAGCCGAAGTACTTATGAATCTGAGCCGAATTGGTTTCCTTATTCAGATCAGCGTTACATTGAAATGCGGGCGTTTTTTGATGTCATGTTTGGTAATGAATTTTTGTTTCTGCGTATAAAGAGAAACTGGAGAGCCTTACAAGCATTTAAGCAGTATTCATCGTTAAACTTGGGCCAACATTGGCATAATTTCAAAATTCAATTTTTTAACAAATCACTGAGACATTGACATGACTTTAAATAAAAAACCGCAT
>CAIXDX010000208.1 GCA_903918335.1 uncultured Methylococcaceae bacterium
AGCCCATTTCATTGATCACATTAAGTTCTGTTTCTAAGCGTTCAAAGTAAACTTTTTCATTTTCTTCAACGCTACCATGACCGACAGCAGGGTAGTGTTTTAAGCGATCTTCTAAACCTTTTTTAGACTCACTGGCCATCAACTCACCCAAAGTCATTCCGGCAGGTACCGGAAAGTCTGGTAAGAAGTTTTCACCTAAAGTCAGTTTTATATTACAACGCTTGGCTATCTCAACAGAGTTTTGTAAAGCTTCTGGGATATCAGCAAATAATTCGAGCATTTCTTCCGTGCTGCGTAAGTACTGCTGATCGGTGTAGTCTTTGGGGCGTCTTGTGTCGTCTAAGACACGGCCTTGATTAATACAGACTCTTACTTCGTGCGCGGCAAAATCTTGTTGATGAATAAAGCGCACATCATTAGTGGCGACAACAGGTAAGTCATGCGTAATAGCCAAAGCAATAGCCGTAGCAATGTAATGTTCTTCATCTGGCTTCCCTATCCGTTGAAGTTCCAGATAAAAGCTGTCTTTAAACAAGGAACTCCAATAGGCAGCTAATCTATTTGCTTCATCGGCGTTTTCGGCTAAAAGTGCTTTGCCTATATCACCTTGCATAGCGCCTGATAAGGCGATTAACCCCGTATGGTTAGCCTCTATCCACTCTCGCTTAAGCATAGGCACACCTTGATGCTGACCTTCTTGATAAGCTTTTGATGTTAATTCAGTTAAGGTGATATAACCGGCATGATTTTTAACTAATAACGTTAATCGATAAGGTGTGGCCGGGTCATCGGGATTAAAAATTAATACATCGGCGCCAGCAATCGGTTTAATGCCTGCACCTCTGGAGTTTTTATAAAATTTTACTAAGGAAAATAGATTAGAGTGATCAGTGACTGCAATCGCAGGCATCTGGAGTTCGGTTAAACGTTTAATCAGCGGTTTTATTTTAACGATACCGTCAACCATCGAAAATTCGGTATGTAATCTTAAATGAATAAATGCCGGTTGCATGAACAATGATAGTAGTGTTAGGTATCGAGGTGAGATTTGAATAATGGCTCATCTTTATGGAGAGGCATTCTATCATATTCGTCATCCACACTATGATTCACATGAGTTGAAGTATGGCAAGTAATCGATCTGTTAGTTTGATTTATAAAACTCGTGAAGTCTTAGATTTTGGATATATACCAAATGATGATGTTATTTATCGATACACCCTATTAGGTGATTTGATTCCGCTGTATATTCAGTCGGGTCGTTGATCAAAAACGTTGTAAGATGATATGTTAGTTCCGCTTACGCGATTAAAAAAGGTCTATATGTTATCGTCCAAAATGGAGGCATTTAGATTTAGCAAACCTTGCGGTTTTTATCTCCAAGACTTGGTAAAATAAGAAATTAATATTTTTAGGTAAAACGAATGAGTGATTATCAACACATTTTATTGGCAGCTGATTTTTCTAAGCAAGGCGTTTATGTTGCAGAAAAAGCCAGAGCTATTGCGACAACGTATCAGGCTAAATTAAGTATTCTGCATGTGTTGGATAATATCCCTATGCCTGATGCCTATTACGGTACCGTTATTTCTTTAACTGAAGATTCAGGTGATGCCTTACTTGAAGCTGAAAAAGCAAAGTTGATGGCTTTGGGTGATCAGCTTAATGTGGATTTAGCTGATCGCTTGTTGTTATGGGGTATTCCAAAACAAGAAATTATTAATGTCTCAGAACAACAGCAAGTGGATTTAATTGTCGTGGGCTCTCATGGTCGCCATGGCCTAGCGTTATTACTAGGCTCAACAGCAAATAGTATCTTACATACTGCCAAGTGTGATGTGTTGGCAGTTAGATTAAAAGAGGGTGATCTTTAACCAGCGATATCTTTACTATCACCTTCAAGTTTTGTTTCATCACAGCCTTTTTGGAAGAATACTAAAGACGGTTGAAAAGCAGTGATATCGATCGTGAGTGTGGTTTCTTTTTGAAATTTAGTAACAGGGACTGTTGCAGCATCATTAAAATTGTTCATTAATTGAGTGGCCAGTTTCTGTTGAGCGTCATCTGCGCCTAGGGAAAACGGATCTTCGGCTAGATTTGTGTTATCGATAGCCGTTTGTAAGATGGACCCAGAAATTTCTTGAATTTTTGATTCGAAGGTTTTGAAAATTGCCGAGCCTTTTTGTTTTTTGATTCGCTCTATGTCATTCGCGTCTGCGTAAAGCAGAAATGTACCTTTGGCACCTTGGTAGTCATTCTTGCACATGCCGCCATCTAAAATCCGCATTAGGTTTAATTTCTTATTACCTTTTGTGATGGTCATGGGCGGATTTGCCCCTGTCATCTGTACGGATGGTTTTGATGATTCTGGGTTGGTCGGCGTTTCTGTGATGATATTGTTCGCAACCTCAGGTTTTTTGACTTCTTGAGTTGAACATCCAATTAAATTAATGAATAGTAAAGGTAGTATGAATTTTAAGCGGATATTCATGGTTGTTACATTAAAGGTTGATTACGACTGTTAAGCCAATTATATGTCTTAATTTATCATTTTTTAAGAAAAAAACACGCTAATTGGATGTTTTTTTACTAAACATGAAACAGACTCATCAACCGTCTTTGTGATTGTTCTCAGTTATAATACGGGGATGATTTGACGGAGGATTTTCCGTCGCTAAATACTGGATATAACTTAAAAAAGATTTTGGAGAATAGTGTGGCGAAAGCAAGTGAATTAAAACGCGGGATGGTGGTTGAGATTAATGGCGTGCCACATATGGTCAAGCAGTTTGATGCTAAAAGCCCTTCTTCTCGGGGTGCTTCAACCCTATATAAAATTCGATTTACCAATTTAAAGACCGGCCAAAAATTGGATGAATCGTTAAAAGGTGATGACTTTTTAAAAGAGACCGATTTAGTGAGAGCTAAGGTGCAGTTTTCTTATATAGATGGAGAAAACTATATCTTCATGAACAGTGAAGATTACTCTCAATATAGTTTGAGTCGTGATGATTTGGATGATCAAGTCTATTATTTAACAGAAGGCTTAGAAGGTATTATTGCTTTATTGATTGATGATGAGATTTTTGGTGTTGAGTTACCTAGTTCAGTTATTTTACCCATTATAGAAACGCCTCCCGCTATTAAAGGCGCAACCGCATCCGGTCGTACTAAAACTGCACGGTTACCTACTGGATTGGAAGTGCAGGTGCCTGAATATCTAGAAACGGATGAGTTGATTAAAGTGAATACCGAAAATGGTAAGTTTATGGCGCGTGCTTAAGCCACTGATAAAGTGACGGGTAGTATGACAACAGATACGGATACGGTTTTAAAAGTAGCGCAAGGCGAGTTCGTTTTAGAGCGCTTGCCTAAGCGGTCTTTAGAATTATTACGTGCCTGGGATGCGGCAGATGAATACTTGCTAAGCCATATGGCAGAGCAAACTATTGATGCGGATGAGCGTCTGCTCATTTTGAATGATGGTTTTGGGGCCTTAGCATTGGGGTTAAATGCTTATAAGCCACAAGCGCTCTCAGATTCTTATCTTTCTCAGCAAGCGACTCGGCTTAATTTATTAGCCAATAATATTCCGCTCGATCATGTTAATTTAACGCACAGTCTTGAGCCCTTAGTCGGTATTTATGATTGGGTTATGATTAAAGCCCCTAAAACGATGGGCTTGTTAGAAGATCAGTTGATTCGTATACGTCCTCATCTTAAATCGACGACTCAGATTGTTATTGGGGGCATGATTAAAACGATGACACCAACGATTTGGAAGTTAGTAGAGCGTTTAATAGGTGCAACGACGACTTCTTTAGCTAAAAAGAAAGCGCGATTGATTTTTGCTACTCTAGATCCTACGATACAAGCGTCAGAAAGCCCTTATCCTGTTTGTTATCAATTAGAAGGCACTGAATATCTTATTAGTAATCATGCGAATGTGTTTTCGCGAGATAATTTAGATATTGGGACGCGGTTCTTTCTGCAACATTTACCTGTGACTCAGGGGGATGTTAATATTGTTGATTTAGGCTGTGGTAATGGTTTATTAGGTTTAATAGCGGCAGAAAGAAATCCAGAGGCTAAAGTGCATTTTGTTGATGAGTCTTTTATGGCCGTGGCTTCCGCAAAAGATAATTTTGCGCGCGCTTTAGGCGTGCATCGCTCAGCTACTTTTAAAGTGGGGGATGGGCTCCAAGAATTTGCCGACAACTCTGTGGATATTATTTTATGTAATCCGCCTTTTCATCAGCAAAATGCTATTGGTGATCAAATAGCCAATAGTATGATTAAAGCATCAAAGCAGGTCTTAAGAAAGGGTGGGGAGTTGTGGATTGTCGGGAATAGGCATCTAAACTATCAGCAAACTTTAAAGCGTGTTTTTGGAAACTATCACTTAGTGGCTGAGAACAAGAAGTTTGTTATTTTAAAAGCTAGATACTAGGCGTTTAAAACCTCACAAGCTCTATAGCTTGTAAAGACACCTTAAAATGGGCTGTTTGAAGGGTTGTTTCCTAAAAATCTAGAGGATCTTTAGGAAACGATTTTTTTTGAGACTATTACGCAGGGGTTACATTCTCAGCTTGAGGGCCTTTTTGGCCTTGAGTTACTTCCATTGTTACTTTTTGGCCTTCACGCAAAGTTTTGCGTCCAGATCCGTTAATTGCACTGTGGTGAACAAATACATCTTTGCCACC
>CAIXDX010000209.1 GCA_903918335.1 uncultured Methylococcaceae bacterium
ATTCTGACGCAGTTAGATCACAAGAAAGATTATATCTTTAAGGCCGCGGCAACCAGTCCAGAAGCCAATAAACGCAATGTTTATAACTTCTCAAACCCCGTAGAACAATACGTTTCTTAAGTTTTATGCACTAGCACTTTTCTAGGTGCTAGTGCATTTTTTATTATGCTATACTCGAATTAAAATTAGGGCTTGAAAATTGTATGCAATTTGAATGGGACGAAAGTAAAAACAAGTCATATACAGAAACATGGCGTTAGTTTTAATGAGACAAAAAGCTATGAAAGTGCATACAAAAACTGACGAATTGTCACCTAAATATGATTTTGATTATAGCAAGGCAAAGCCAAATCGATTTGCAACCAATACAGTAAATATTACCCTTGAGAAGATATCGCTAAAGTTTTCAAAGACTTAGAAGCTGTTAATAGAGCATTAAGAGCCATCATATCGGCATTACCATATACTCGCAATGCAGGGCATATTTAAATAATACTACTAACCTAGGACATGCTTAATAAGCCATTCTTTTAGCGCATCATTCATACGAGTTTGCCAACCCTTATCGGCTGACTTGAAAGCAATTAAAACACTATTATCAACTCGTAAAACGATATTTGTTTTATCTAAACCAGAAAAGCGTCCATGCTAGGCACGAACTAACTGAATTCCCGCTGGAAATTCCTCAATAGTCGCTGGTTTATCATCTTCATCGACTCCATCCCGGACATAATCTTTGTGTAACAGCTTTTACTACTGTCATCACGACTCATCAAATTCGTTTTTGAGCCAATCAAAATATATGTATCAATACTTCTCATTAGAAATGCTTTGCAATAAGCTCTTCAAACCGAAAGTGAGCTCTACTGTACTATCAATCCCTAACTCATTTCTCATTATCAAAGGTAGAGAGGAAGAATGAGGCACGTCACCCGTTCTTGCAGACTCATGTTTTACATTGATAGGATGACCTACAATTGCAGAAAGTATCTGCGTAATTTCTAACAAATTAACACTATAGCCAGTCGCTATATTCGCTACTCCATCCCTTGTTGATTCTAAAGCAGCAACATTCGCACGAGCAACATCTTTTACATAAATAAAATCCCTCGTTTGCTTACCATCACCGAATAGAGTGAACTCTTTATTTTGAATAGCCCATGTGGCAAATTTGCTTATAACACCGGAATATGGAGACTCAGGATTTTGACGTGGCCCATATACATTGAAATATCGAAGTCCTATTGTTGAAATGTTATACAACTCGCTAAATAATTGAGCATATTGATCCATCACCAACTTTTCGAGCCCATAGGGTGATAATGGTGCAGTATTTGAGTCTTCATTTAAAGGCAATGTTTCAGGTATACCGTAAACTGCAGCACTCGATGCATGAACAAGTCGTTTTACGCCTGCCAAGCGAGCCGCGCTAAGTACGTTAAGATAACCTCCAACATTGATCGAATGAGAAGCCAAAGGATCTTTTATAGAAACAGGTACTGAAACTAAAGCAGCAAGATGTATAACATGCGTAATATCTTTTATACAGAGCGTTACACAATCAATATCGCGAACATCACCTTGCATAAACTCTATTAAGGGATGATCCATAGGTAGATTTTTTAGACTTCCTGAGCTTAAATTATCTAACACCCTGACCCTGACGCCTTTCTCTAATAAAGCATCAACAGTATGTGATCCAATGAATCCTGCACCACCCGTTACTAAAACAAACAACGAAATTTCCTATTAATACTTAATTGAAATTGCTTTTGCATACTGTCATCAATAACCCTTTAATAACTGATTATAAAACATCATCATAGCATTAGTGATTTTTTGACTTTGAAATTGATCAATTACACGTAATCTAGCCTTCAGACCTAGCTCTTGTCTTAATGAATAATCTTCTATTAATTTTAAAAGCGCTTTTGTTAGGCCCTCAATGTCTCCAGCGGTAAATAGCACACCCGTTTCACCCTCTATAACAGCATCGGTAATACCATAAATACGAGAAGCAACACTAGGCACACAACAAGCTGCGGCTTCTAAAGTTGTCATAGGTAAACCTTCGCGATAACTTGGCAAGCAAAAAATATCTGCAGCTGCCATATAAGCTTCAGGTTTCTTAGTAAACTTTACATAATGCAAACGTGCGCTATGATTACTACAAATGTCTTTAATTTGGACAAAAGGCACATCCTCTTCAGCACCTACTAATAGCAAATCAACGTTGCCTTGCTGTTTAGAAATATAACTAAAAGCTTCAGCAAGATCCAGCATACCTTTATCACGATTAAGACGCCCAACAAATAAAATCACTATTGCGTCTTGGCTAATGCCTAAATCTTCTCTAATGCTTTCTTTAGCATTAGTATCAGGTTTAAACCTTAATGAATCGACCCCACAAATAGAGCCTGATCCAATCAAGTTCGCTTTGCCAGGCGTTAACACACCTTCTTTTATCAAAAAATCTCTTTGTGAAGGACTTACCACTAATATATGAGTCGCAAGGGATACAATTAATCTATCCAATGATTTAAAAAGTGTCCGTACTAAACCACTGCGTGTTGCCCACACCTCACCATGAAAAGTATTGATTCGAATGGGAACGCAAGTTAACCACGCTGCAAGCATCCCCAGTAAAGCAGTTTTTGGCATATGGGTATGCACAATCTCGAATTTTTCTTGATGAAATAACTTTGCTAATTCAAATACTGTGCGTAAGTCTTGCCATGGTGATGGTTTTCGTTTTATAGGCGTAAAGATAACGCGTGCATTTAATCCAGACAATAAATACTTATCTTCATCGCTACAAACGACTGTTACTTCATACTTTTCTGCCGCAGCTTGAATATGATCACGTAAAAATGAATTAACAACAGCAGGAATGGTTGCAACGAAACAAATTTTTTTCATGACGCTATATTCTTTAAAAAAAACTCATGATGAGTCTCTTGCAATAAATCAATTAACTGCTTCGATGCACCCCCTAACGAATAAGAGGCCTCAACCTTTTTACGCCCCGCAGAACCCATTTTATTTCGTAATTCAGCATCGTCAATTAATTTTGTTAAAGCAAAAACCCACTCCTCATGCGAGGTAGCCAAGTAACCATCAACTTGATTTGCTACTATGTCTTTATTCACACCAACTGGAGATGCTACCACTGCTTTACCACAAGCCATATACTGAATCAGCTTATAACCACACTTACCACGTTCAAAAGGTTCATCTGGCAAAGGCATGATACCAATATCAAATGTTTGAATATCTCGTACCTCTGTTTCCTCGGCCCAAGGCAAGACTGCAATGGGTAAATCAATTAACTGATTAACGTCTCCACCCACTGCAACCAATTTAACTTTTCTAATAGCTAACACTTCCTTTAATACAGGAATAATTTGAGATAAAAACTTTGTAGTTGCAGGAGATCCAATCCATCCAATAATTGGAATAGAATTAGAATGTGATACCAACAGTTCATATCTTCCAACATCTACAACAGTAGGGATAATTGCTACTTTTGAAGCACCGGCCATTCTTGCATGATTAGCAATATACTCATTACCCGCAACCACAAGATTTGCACGCTTCATAATACCATCAATCTTTTTGCCCAGTATTTTACGAACTATCGATAATCGATGCTGATCATAACGATGAAAAACGGCATCATCATAGTCAACCACCAATGGAATATCCGCGGCAAATAATCCTAACTCCATACACGAAGGTATCCAAGGTAACATTTCTTTCTCAACCCATACTAAATCAAACTTTCTTATTTTAAGCATATAAGAAAAACGCCTAAAGTAGGCTTTGGTAATAGAGACCGTAGAAATTTCTTTTTTGTAAAGACCTAGAATATAATCATCGTTAAAAAATGGTACGATTTCTAGCTCAATACCTGCACTTTCAAGACAATCAATATACTGATATAGCCGTAAACGGCTACTTGCCCCAAGTTTATCATAGCGACTAAATGTTAATATCTTCATAATCGAATCAAAATTACAAAGAAAAAACTAAAGCACAAAATATTTTCTTAACATTAATTTGCAACTCGACTCAACTTATACCGCACTTCATAGCATGGAAACAAATAACAAAAATTTTCTTCATACAATTCTCTCATATAACCACATGAGTTAAATAGCAATCCAATTGTTTTCTTAAATGCATGTCTAAAATAAAATGGTGGAGAGGATTTAAATATTAAATCAACATGATCCAATTGGAACCAAAGTTTTTCTTGATAAGTTGGTACTTCACGCTGCAAAGATGAGTTAATTGAAAAATAATTAAACGTATAAAGGCCAAAAAAATGGAGATGTGTTGGGTCAGAATAAAAATAAGGATTTGAAAAATGAGGAGCAACAAACTCAATAAAGCCACCTACTTTAACCACTCTTGATAATTCCAATAACAATCGATTAATATTGGGCACATGTTCTATAAAATGATAACCAAATACTTTATCGATACTTCCATTTGGAAATTGCTCTAATACATCGTAAATATCACCAACGATATCTACAGATGGATAATCAAGAACATCAATACCAATAGCATCTAAATGATGTTTATTTTCACCGCAACCCAATTCAATAACTATATTTTCATTTATATTTAAATTAGCTAATATGTTATTTTTATCGTTAATTTTCATTAAAACTCTTTTTATTTAAATTGACTTTAGCCAATAGGCTAACAGTTGTAGTAGTTATTTTTATAGCTATATTTAGTTAAAAATACTGCAATCTAAAAAAAACACACAATTATCACTTAGGAATATGTAAAAATTTATTTGCTGCTATATGCAATAAGACAAGATCGAGCATAACCCTAATAACCCAAGCTAAAGACGCCCCCTCCAAGCCAAACCTTGTTGTAAGCAACCATAATACTAATATATAAAAAACTAATTCCCCCATATGGAAGAAAGCCGTTAATCTTGGGTTACCATGTGCGTGTAATAATGTATAAGGCACCAATGCCAATGAATTAAGCCATATACCAACTGAAAGAATCAAAACAATTAGTAATGATTTCTGCGCAAATTCTATTGATATCCACCATGAGAGAACTGGATAAGCCAAAGCTGCCGATATACAACAAATAATGAACATTATGAACGCTACTCTTTTATAGTTACTATAATAAGATACAATCAATTTATCATGACTTAACACCGCCAACTTTGGAAGTAGAGCTCCACACAAAGCAATCGGAAATATCAAGAGCCTCTGTAAACCTTCTTGAGGTATTGCATAAATAGGTAACTGAGCAGCACCAACTAAAGCACTAACGAAAAACCTATCACCATAAATCATAAGTGGACCAACAATGCCCGAAACGGTAACCCATAGACCATAATTAATTAATTTTCTAATTTCTTTTATGGTGATCCATGTTCTTGAAACCACCAAGTAACTACTAAGCTCTACAATTGCCAAAATCACAACAATTAAGCGAACTGAAACCAAATATAAAGTTATTGTTGAAAGACTGTTTCCATGAAGATAAATCGAGATTGCAGGAAGTGCAAACATACAAAAACCGAGAATCATTTTAAATATGTTAGATGTAGAAAAACGTCCTAAACCTTCAAGCGCGCCCCTTAATCCACTAGTAATAGTAGTTGGTATAACCCCTATAGCAGCAATTTTAAAAGATAAAGTAACATCTTGCTGCAATACTGGACTTATTTTCATCCAACTACTTGATAAATAAGGTGCCAATATAACCATCAGCATTGCCCCACAAATCCCTGCTAAAAAAGTCAGCAATAATCCTGCCTTAAGAGTTAGAGATATCTCATCAACATCATCTGTATACCTGAGCTTACTTAATTCATAAGTAAGCGCCCTTCCAACCCCCATATCAAAAAAGCTAAAATATCCAATCAAAGCCCAAATAAGGGTAAGTACACCAAAAGCTTCATTACCTAAATGATCCAATGAGAAAGGTATTAAACAGGCAGCAGCCAATAAAGGCAATCCACTTCCTATCAAATTCCATATCGTATCATGCCGTAAACTCACTTAAACCCCTAAATGTAATATATAAAAATTTGATAATTCAGATAAATGCAATGATCCAAGGACGCACAAAACATGCCCTACTTATCATGAAGATACTACAATCGTATCTTCGCCTTAAATAAACTATTCAAATCTAGGTATCAACCAATGTCTTTAGTTGTTGCCTGACGCCTAGATATAATTTGCAAACCTAATTGAGCATCACCAAACTCCGCTAATCTTTTAACGTTTTCACGTTGCACTAAGCTAGTAAAACCTCTCGAACTAATGAGCCTGCTCACCTTAACCCACTTAATCGCTGCGCTTACGCCAGAAAATCGACATCCAAATTAAATATTTTACTCATAACGCCTCCATAAAAGATCAAATACAGCAACAATTGATACATGTTCTATAGAGATTATTTGTTTAATCCCAAACAATACATCAATCATCTACTCTCAACCTATAATAACCCCAAATTTATTATTCAAACTCACCCAGAGAAAACCCTTTGCCTAACGCACATAGCTCATTAGCTAAAACTATACTCATCACTGGCGCGAAAGGCTTTGTGAGTAAAGCGCTTTGTAAGACTTTAGGCAAGCAAGCTTATATCGTTCATGAATCCGCCCGAAATATCGATAAGGCGTAATCTGCTCAACAAATAGCAGTTGGCGAAATAATGCTCAATGTAAAATTTCAGGATAAGCGATGTTCATTTCTTTAGCGATGATTAGAAGACGTTTATCACGCGTCCAAAGTGTTGCACCTGATAACTTAGTAGACGCCAACAAATGCACATCTACATAACCAATCCCGCGCGCCATCAATTTATTTTGCTCTATAAAAAGCAATACTTCATCCTCAAGTGCAACCGAACAAAGTGGTAAAGAGCGCAATAAATCTAAGACTTGTTCTCGGTCTTTGAGTGAACCACACGCTATTTCTCCAATGACCCAAGGATGAATTAAAACATGCCCTGCCAATAATGTGATCACCAAATGATCATCTCTTTGGCGTAAATGATCTATCCAAACCGAGGTATCAATTAATATCATTCAGTTGCGTCCTGACGCCTAGGTATAGATTGCAAGTCTACTTGAGTACCACCCAATTGCGCTAATCTCTTGGCACTTTCACG
>CAIXDX010000210.1 GCA_903918335.1 uncultured Methylococcaceae bacterium
CCCATTAAAGCTTATGCATTGCGTATAGAGCCAAAGAATCACTTTATTAATTGGCAACAAGATCCTTTTGGCAATATTTTGGGTAGAGTGGTATTCCCCGATAAATGTCAAAAATTAAGCGTAGAAGTTGAAGTGATTGCCGATATGACGGTGATTAATCCTTTTGATTTTTTTGTAGAGGATTATGCTGAGAACTATCCTTTTAAATATGATGCACAAACACTTAAAGAGTTACAGCCTTACCTTGAGTTGACGGAAAAAGGTCCGTTGTTACTAGAATGGGTTAAACAGTTCGACAAATCTAAAAGGCATATTAATGATTTTCTAGTAGAGCTTAATCGCGCTGTATTTGAAGCGATTAGTTATAACATACGTATGGAAGTCGGTATTCAAAGTAGTGAAGAAACCCTAAAAATACGAAGTGGTTCTTGTCGAGATTCTGCGTGGTTGTTAGTTCAAGCCCTAAGGCACTTAGGTCTAGCTGCACGTTTTGTGTCTGGTTATTTAGTGCAATTAACGTCCGATGTTAAATCGTTAGATGGCCCATCAGGTCCTGAGCAAGATTTTACTGACTTGCACGCATGGACGGAAGTGTATGTGCCTGGTGCGGGTTGGATTGGGTTAGATCCAACTTCTGGTTTATTAGCAGGTGAAGGACATATCCCTTTAGCTTGTACGCCAGACCCTGCAAGTGCTGCTCCTGTCACT
Source organism: uncultured Methylococcaceae bacterium (assembly GCA_903918335.1). GTDB lineage: Bacteria > Pseudomonadota > Gammaproteobacteria > Methylococcales > Methylomonadaceae > Methylobacter_C. The sequence goes on from CAIXDX010000210.1 coordinate 709, forward strand.
GGTGGTACAGATAAATGTGAGGTTGAATTTGAGTTTAGCAATACGGTAGAGCGCTTACACGAGGATCCACGTGTTACAAAACCCTATTCAGATGAGCAGTGGTATCACATTGATGCATTAGGTAAGGCTGTTGATAAGCGCTTGCTCGAAGATGATGTGCGCTTAACCATGGGCGGTGAGCCCACTTTCGTTTCTGTTGATGATATGGAAGGAGATGAATGGAATACGCACGCTGATGGTGCGAATAAAAGAGAGCGTGCACAACATTTGACCATGCGTTTGCGAGATGTATTTGCCAAAGGCGCAATGCTGCATTACGGGCAGGGTAAATGGTATCCAGGTGAGCCTTTACCAAGATGGCAATATGGTATTTTTTGGCGTAAAGATGAAGCGCCCGTCTGGCGTAATCCGGCATTATTAGCCGATATCAATAAAGATTATGGACATACAGTCAAACAAGCGCAAAAGTTTATTTTTGAATTAGCGCAGCGTTTAGGATTGCAAACAAAATATATAGTCACTGGCTTTGAAGATCGTTTTTATCATTTGTGGCAAGAAGGCACCTTGCCAGATAATTTAGATTCCTTAAAGTATGATTTAAGCGATTCTATTGAGCGTAAAACGTTAACTAAATTATTAGAAGTAGGACTGGATCAGCCTGTCGGTTTTACGTTACCAATTAAATGGAATTGGTATGAGCATGTCTGGAAAAGTGGGCCTTGGGATTTTCGTCGAGGCGCGATGTTCTTAATCCCAGGTAATTCTCCTATGGGAATGCGGTTACCTCTAGCGAGTTTACCATGGGTTGCCCCCGATAAACGTGATTCACAAGAGCCCCAAAGTCTATTTAAAGATTTGCCAGAGCTAGGTGATTATTATGGTGAAGTCACGCGTCGATATAGTCATCTAGAAGCTAAGGTTAATGAGCATCCAGAAATTATTGAACAAGAAGTGGGTGACAGCGTTGCCGAAGTAGAGGTGCCTCATACGGCCTTGTGCGTAGAAGCTAGAAATGGGCGTATTCATATTTTTATGCCCCCTCTAACAACCTTAGAGCATTATCTGGAGTTAGTCGCGGCAATTGAGGCAACAGCAGAAAGTTTAGCCATTCCAGTCGTCCTAGAAGGTTATGAACCCCCTAGAGATTATCGTATAGAACGTCTCATGGTGACACCGGATCCAGGTGTTATTGAAGTTAATATTCACCCCTCTAAATCATGGGATGAGTTAGTAGAAAAAACACACATAATCTACGAACAGGCGCATTTATCTCGTTTAGGTACCGAAAAATTTATGCAGGATGGCCGACACACTGGGACAGGTGGCGGTAACCA
>CAIXDX010000211.1 GCA_903918335.1 uncultured Methylococcaceae bacterium
GACCGGCTGATTACAAATCAGCTGCTCTACCCACTGTGCTACACCAGCAACAATTGCTTACTAAGCTTTACGCTTAAATTAATATCTAAGACGGTACTCAGATACTTAAAAATATGGAGCTAGTGAGGGGATTCGAACTCCTGACCGGCTGATTACAAATCAGCTGCTCTACCGACTGAGCTACACCAGCTAAGAAGCAATATTATACAAGATTAATATATTTTGAAAAGTGTTTTATCTTTTTTTTGTGTTTTTATTTTTATCCCAGCTTCTTTTAGTTGGCTTATTATCAAGCCCCGTAAACTTGGTTTTAAATTGTTGTATCTTACTGGGCGTTTCTGCAGTGCCTTTGGGTTGAAAAGATGGAATTAAATGATGTTTACCATTTCCAATTAAATCATTACGGCCCATAGCATTTAAAGCATCACGTAATATTGGCCAGTTTTTAGGATCGTGATAACGCAAGAAGGCTTTATGTAAACGCCGTTGTTTAATCGACTTAGGGATCGAAATGTCTTCTGACTTACGACTTACTTTATGTAATGTATCTTTGCCTGAATGATACATGGCCGTGGCTATAGACATGGGTGAAGGTAAAAATGCCTGCACTTGATCGGCTCTAAAACCATGGCTTTTTAACCATAAGGCTAAGTTAAGCATGTCTAGGTCTGTTGTACCAGGGTGTGCTGCTATAAAATACGGTATTAAGTATTGTTCTTTTCCTGCTTCTTTAGAATATTTATCAAACATTTCTTTAAAGCGATCATAAGTGCCCATACCTGGTTTCATCATCTTTGATAACGGCCCCCGTTCAGTATGCTCTGGTGCAATCTTAAGATATCCACCCACATGATGAGTAACCAACTCTTTAACATACTCAGGCGACTCAACCGCTAAATCATATCTTAGTCCTGATGCTATGAATATCTTTTTAATACCAGGTAAGGCACGAGCTCTACGATAGAGTTTAATTAAGGGTGTGTGATTGGTGTCTAAATTAGGGCAAATGCCTGGATATACGCAAGATGGTTTACGACAAGCCTTTTCAATCTTTTCGTCCTTACATGCTAAGCGGTACATGTTGGCAGTAGGACCACCTAAATCAGAAATATGACCGGTAAATTTAGGAGATGTATCTCGAATCGCTTCAATCTCTCTAATAATAGAATCTTCAGAACGACTCTGGATAATACGCCCCTCATGTTCGGTAATTGAACAGAATGTACAGCCACCAAAACAGCCGCGCATAATATTAACCGAGTGTTGAATCATCTCAAACGCCGGAACATTGGCGTCACCGTAGGCTTTGTGTGGCACACGTGAATAAGGTAAATCAAATACCCCATCCATCTCTTTAGTACTTAAAGGGATAGGAGGGGGGTTAATCCATATTTGTCGGCTTTCGTGTTGCTGAATTAAGGGTCTGGCATTACCTGGATTTGTTTCGCCATGCATAACCCGAGATGCATGAGCGTATAAAACGGGGTCATCTTTAACCGCTTCATAAGCAGGTAAACGAATCACAGTTTGAGAGCGAGAATCTCTGATGAGTTGTTTAAGGTTGCCGATGCTATTAATGGCTACTGATATTTCTGCAGGATTAGTGTCCGCGTCTGGTTTTTTATCGCAGGCAGGTTCTTCTTGATAAGGATTTTGCAGAGGGCTTAACGCGCCGGGTTTATCAAGTTCTGTTGAGTCTTTAACTCTAAAACCATCCGGAATTTGTTTTACAAAATGGACTGTTCCGCGAATACCTTTAAGCTCTGATATGGGTTCACCTTGTGCCAAGCGATGCGCAATCTCAACAATTTGGCGTTCCGCATTGCCATAGACCAATAAATCTGCTTTTGAATCTAAGAGCACTGATTTACGGACTTTATCAGACCAATAATCGTAATGCGCGATACGTCTTAGACTGGCTTCTATGCCACCAATAATAATAGGTACGTCTTTGTAGGCTTCTCTACAACGGTGTGAATATACATTAACAGCTCGATCAGGACGTTTGCCGGCAGCCCCATCCGCTGTATAAGCATCGTTTGAACGAATTTTTTTGTCAGATGTATAACGGTTAACCATAGAATCCATATTGCCACCAGTAACGCCAAAGAATAAATTAGGTCGGCCTAATTGGGTAAAATCTTTAGCACTGGTCCAATCTGGTTGAGAAATGATGCCGACTCTAAAACCTTGGGCTTCTAATAGTCGACCGATTAATGCCATACCAAAACTGGGATGATCAATATAGGCATCACCAGTCACTAAAATTACGTCACAACTATCCCAGCCTAGTGCATCCATTTCAATCTGGCTCATGGGTAATACGGGTGCTACACCGAAACGATGTGCCCAGTATTTCCGATAGCTAAAAAGTGCAGGAGGAGGGGTTAAAGCAGTGGTGCTCATTTTTTTATCACTTGGTTAAAGGTGCTGGCATTATGTTTTTTAAGATCTCTTAAAAAAACGGAAAAGTCTATTTGATATTGTTCTTGCAGGTCTATGGCTTTTAATCTTAAATCTTTTAGTGTGTGTGTTGGTGTATAGTCATTAAAAGCGAGAGCGATAATATTGGATTTATCATTAACCGGTAAAAATAAAGTTTGCCAATTAAACACGCGTCCTAACCATAGGGATATTTGTTGAAACTCTGGGTTACTGGTCCCACCCCATAGATTCATAACCAGTATGCCATCTTTTTTTAATGAGGCTTTACAGGCATCAAAAAATGCTTCGCTACGAACAGAAGGGGCCACACCTTCATGATCAAATGCATCGATGAATATCAAACTGTAGTGCTCTCTGTATTTTTCATAGCGTTGTCGAATATATTCCCCTCCATCATCTACTACTATTTTGAGCCGTGGGTCCAAAGGTAAACTGAAATAAGTACGCGCAATTTTAACGACACCTTTTCTATATTCCACTACTTTTAAGCGACATTCAGAAAAATGATGTAATAGATGTTTAGTTAAAGAACCACCGCCTAGACCTACTAATAATGCGTTATCTAAGGTGTCTTTAAATAATAGCCAACTGGTCATGGCTTTTACATAATTGAGATGAAGCTTATCTGGTTCAGCTAAAGATATCGTACTTTGTTGCGCTTGAGTCCCAAAATGTAAAGACCTAATACCTTTTTGTTCTACAATTTCTATAATGCCTTCTTCATCATAGCTTTCGTAGATGACGTGACCTTCATATTTGTACATAGCTTTGTGACGTGTGTCAGCAAATTTTAATAATTAAGATTTATTATACACGAGGATATTATTTAACCGAGGCTGTTAGTAGGAATTAAGTGGATTAATAGCGGCTATGATTGTTTTCATTTTAAGATACTGTGATGATGATTTATTGCTTAACTTGATACAATCCTTCTGGTATATTGCATCCAGCATCTGTTTTTACACAAAAAAGGGGACGGTATGGAAGAGTTAATATTTGTTTTATTGGTTATTTTTGTGACTTATGTTGTTTATCAAACGGTTAATGAGGGCAAAGAAAAATCAATAAAAGAAGAACCAAGACCAGAAGAAGACACAAAAGTTGATTTATCCGCAGCAGCAAAAACCGAAGTAGTGGTTCCGGTTAAAAAACCAACTACTATTAAGCCTAAGGTAATCAAAAAAGCAACAACTAAAGCAAAAGTAGAACCAAAAGCTGAAACATCGGTTGTGACTGCGGTAACTACAAAAAAAGGCTTAAAAAATCCGTTAACAGGTGAGGTGGCTACTACTTATAGTAACTATCGTTTTACCAAGCGTTGGATTAAAGACGCTTTAGTCACAGAAGGATTGTTAGACCAAGTTTATAAAAATGCAGAGTTAACAGATGCTGTTGAAGCTAATATTAAAACGGCTATCATTAAATTAGAAGCCTTAGATAATTATAAGCCTTAATCATTATTATTGTGAAAGACCAGCCATTTATTTTTGATCAAATTCATATTGAAGTTGCTCGTAACGCAACGGATGACTTTAATTTATTTCATGATAAACATAAGTGGCTACAAATTACTCATAACCCTTTTAAAGGGCCAATTGTACTAGGATATCAACTTAATACTTTAATAGAGTATCAAATGCGGCTATATAGAGCTGCTCATCACGAAAATCAGATTATTGCAGAAAATAATTTGCGTTTTAGTAATTATCAAATCACTTTTGTTAATGCTGTGCGGCCAAGAACGCCAGTTTATTTAGACATAAAAAAAACGTTGATTAAAACCATACCTAATTTAACGTTAGGTAATAGAATCTCGATGAAGTCTGATGATAAAACTGTGTTATTAGGGTTTAAAAAAGAAACTCAAGCGCCTTTGTTTCTAGCTGAGACTGATTTAAGTAAATTACCTGATCTTAATGAAATAGATGATTTGACTATCGTACCTGGCACAGATTACTTTCTGAAACGAAAGTTCATGAATAATGGGTCGGTTAAAAACTTTTTGTCGGGTTCTTTGGCAGAACAATCGGATTACTTTGATGAACTAACGCACACAGCACATTATCCAGAAATATTTCCGTGTAGCTTAAGTTCTGGTGCGTTGTTAGAAAAAGCTCAACTAGAACATCATGATTTTAAAATAAATCCCATGGTATATACGTCACATGAGATTTCAGTTGATAGACAGTATTTAGGTCAATTAAAAAACAATGATCGTTTACATATTTTGGTAAAACAATTGCCAGAATCAAGTGAAAATACTTTAAATAATACCGATATATTACAAAGAACCTATCATTGTTATGGCTTGTTAGAGAATAACGAAGTGTTATTTAGAATGACTATGAATTTAGTACCTTTGAAAGAGATTCTCAAAAATCTAGGAAAATCTCTTTAAGTCCTATTGTTCCTAAAGTTTTAATTCGATTTAGATACCTGTTTAAGTTTATCTTCCTCAATGTTAAGTTCATTAACTCTACCCATGCATAAGCGTTGAAAAACACGCGCTGCGCTTATGCCGTTAATAACAAAGGCAATGGTGATAGGCATCGCAAACCAAGGGTCTTTGTTGCTGGCATGAGAGAGTAATAAGTCTTCCCCTAGAAATGCCGGAGATATCGGAAAACCAACCAGGCCTAAAAAGCTTAAAAACAGTAATAACGACAATCTAGGCTGAGTCTCGGCAAAGGCCCGATAAGCAAAAGGCGTAGTAGCAAAATTATCATTTTTAAGCAGTTTTATTAATACTACTATGCCTAACATCCATGCGGGAATGATACCACTAGCAAATAAGCCAATATCATATAAGGCATCTGGATTTATGAACCAAATTGCTACTCCCGCTAATATTGAGCTTAAACCAATTGCATTCCATACCCCAATAGGATTATGTTTAATACTAAATGCGCTTAATGAGGTCATTACCATTAAGGCAGAAACCGGTATTGCAATATATTCAGTGCCTGAACGGGTAATAAGAATGATGAGCCCAAATAAAGCAAAGGTAGAACAGCTATAGATAAGTTTTAATGTCAGTGGCGTTTTATTAATCCATATTCCAATTTTCTTTAGCGGGTTCCAAAGAATTGAACGGACCAATAATTCTAAATTACCTTCTTGTAAAGAAAAGACATACAAGGTGTTTTGCAACACTTCGGGCAATACATTTCGTATTGATTTTGGTAAAAACTGAAAGCGTGAATGACTATCCTGTATATAAAAATCACTGTCAGTTGAGCCTTCAACACGTAACATGTGTACCACAATTGATGGGGACACTAATAGTTGGTAACAACGTAAAAATGCATTACCAATAAAGTGAATTAACACAAGATCATTTAAACCCAAGGCCAATTCCATAAACATAAAGCCTACTTGAGTAATGGAGGCATAAGCGACTTTACCTTTAATGTTGGATTGGGTTTTTTCTGATAGGCTAGCGATAATGACGGTGAGTAAACCAATATTAAAGACGCTTAATCGGGTTAAATAATAATAAGACCAGATCGGTTCAGTTCTAAATAATAAAAACACACCTAAATGGACTGACAAAGCGCCATAAAAAATAGCGCTGGAGGGGGTGGGGCCTTCCATGGCTCTTGGGAGCCAAAAACAGAAGGGGAACTGGGCAGATTTACCAGATGCTGCAATTAATATTAAAGTAGATACTAACCATAGTGATGCATAACCTGCTGGCGGCATGGAAAGGTTGTTAAACAAGTCAGCAAGTTCACTAAAGTGCTGGCTCTCATGAAAGAGTAGGTGACTCATCCAGGCGCCTAATAATAAACCAATGTCACAAAAGCGATAAATAGTGTAAGCCCGCAAGGCATTGCGTACTGGTTGAACGCGGTGACGGTAAAAGGCAATCAGTAAAAATGAGGAAATGCCTACTATTTCCCAACCAGCAAATAAGATGTCTATCGTGCCTGATAAAACGACTATGTTTAGTCCAAAAGCAAAACTAAAGATGGTCATAAAGAAGCGTTTGTAACCTTCTTCTCTGTGTAAATAAAAACGACAATATTTAACAATTATCGAAAAAATGGCCCATACACAAAACAAGTAAACAGCACCAATCTTATCAAGATAGAAAATAATTGGAAAACGATAGTCTGCAGTTTGATACAAGGTGAACCATTCAAATTCATAATTTGGGAAACCTGAAACACCCCAAATCAATAATAAAGTGATGATGCTAATACCCATGGCATGAGTAAACCAAAAACTGATGTTTGCTATTCGGTGTTCATTTTTTTCAGATAAAAAAATGAATAAAAAGCCTAGGAAGGGTAAAACTAAGCTACTTAAAATTAATCCGTTCATGCACGGCTCCTAATAAATTCATGTACAGGTATCGTCGTGGTTTTGCCAGCTAATATGCTCGCTGAAGATTCGGCTGATGGTGCTTTGCTAGTATCTGAAAGTTTGATGGACTCCCAGCCGTTAGCTGAATATAAAGAGAGCTCATGAGTATCTGGATGGCAAGAGACCACACGCACCCATTCGTTATCTAACCATTCTTTAAGAGGACCTATTTTTCCGATAGTTTTATCAACAATATCCTTAGTTTGTTCTATTACGATTAATAATCGAGCCGGTTGGTGTACTTCTATCATTTGATGGGGGAGACCGGTTCTTAAATCACCTTCAACACCATTAGCAACACCGAGTAAACCAATTACATTATGTGGTAGTTTAGTTCCTGCACCGTAAACGGAGTTATCAATTCGTGAGAACAGATATTCCAAATTAATACCACCACAGACAGGAATTACAGCGCTTAGAATTTTAGCCATAATTTCCCCTTCACTATCGGTGTTTGGGTCATAGGAGTGTAAGAAAGCTCTTCGATCCATGAATAAGTCACGGGTCAATTGACGTCTACCGACAATGGCGTAAAGATTATTAGAATGATTATATTCAGGTCTCGGTTCAAAGATAGAGGAAGCTCGTTCTCTCACATGATTATGTGCAATGATGTTACCTTGCTTTTTAGGTGCTAATTCAAACCATCTGCACCGTTCTGCAGCATTACGATCTAATGCTTCTGTCATATTTTCTTGAAAAGTTGTTAAACTCGGAGCGGGATGTTGTTCTAGTAAATGTAAATCAAAATAGGTGATTTCATCACGACTGGTATTGTGTAGGGCGGCTATAAAACGAGTGCTATTTGGAATATTAATGCCACGTTCACGCAAGATTTCTCGAACGGGTTCGTGGTTAGCCATCCACGCAAATGCTCTTGCATTCGGAGCGCCGGGTTTACCTGAACAAGCACCGCAATCATAAGCTGCAAAATGTGGATTGTTAACGCTACTAGAGCCGTGGGCTATCACTACAACTAAGGGAGCAAAATGATTGGTTAAGCCAATATTTGTTAACAGCCCTGTCAATTTATCCGCCATTTCAGTTAAAGAGAAACCTAATAGATGCCCTTCAGGTGTGGGTTCATCAGACTCTCGTAATAAGTGTAGTTGAGAGTGAGTATCTACTTCACTTAGGGCTCTGATTTTGGGTAGTTTTGAGCCCGGGCTAAAGACATCCCATGCCATTCTTGCTGCATAGGCAAGCCCTAATGTTTGGGTATAAAACAAGCCTCTCAACATAGAGTGAGCTGAGAAATGCATATGTTTTATTTTTTTCAATTGGGGATTAGCGATGGGTTTAGGTTTTTCAGTCGATTCTGTGATCAAGTGTTTAGGGGTAATGATGTTAGGACATTGAGCAACTGGATAAGCATCATCTAAACCTTGGTAAAAGAAATCAATGCCAAAAAAACCTGCAGCTCCAAATGTTTCTATATTTGGGTTTACTTCTTCTAAATTACGGCGAATAGAACATTCTCTGTCATCAATACAAAATAAGGCTTGTGCTTCTGGAATAATTGATTTTTTTGTGTTTGGCTTGCTTTGTTTGAGGGCAATTAATAGCTCACTGTGCAAAGACCATTCCATGGCTTCGTGCCATACTTTTAAGCGTAAGGGGATTTTAGGGCTGGTTGCACCTTCTTTAAGGTAAGGAGTATTTTCTGGGTGTGATATATCAGTAATAGCAGAAAATTGATGACCTTTTTTCTTAAGTAAAAATGCTAGTTCCAGACAAAGTTCTATAGCAATTAATTCTTTAAGAGAAATTTCTCGATAGGCAAGTAGTGATTTTGGGTTTTGTTCAATGACACTAACCATGCCAGACCAACCAGGATGCCCTAATAGCATTTCTAATAAATATTGTTCGTAGATCTTTTCATCGCCGACTATTTTATCTAAGCAGATTTTAATTACTTCATCAGGAGATTGGTTTAATAGATTATGGACAAAAGGCTCGTTAAGCGGGTAGAGCGGAATTAAACTATTTTGCGCCAAACGTGTGATACATGCCCAGAAACATTCTCCTTCTTTAGGCAAGCTCCAACGGCTAATACCTTGGTCAAGAAAATTACTTAAAAGTCGAAATAATACAGGGTGTACTTGTGAGTTAAGGTCGAATTCTAACTCTGTGAGCCAAGAAGTTCTGATACCTTGGTTAGCTAAAGAAACGGGAGGATAGTGTCCCGTTGGGTCATCGTCAAAAAGACTGATTTTAAGTTTTTCTTGAATTTGGTGATCACAGCCAGAGTGTTCTATAGCCCAAGTCAGCGCATTCTGTTTAATACGACCTTCTTGATATAAATTTTGATAATAATTGAGTGATAAATAACTGCGTGCTCCAAATATTTTAGCGGCAATTGCAACGCCTTCGTGAAAGGGATGGTTTTGGACAGCATGTAAGGTGTTGTGATGTATAAAATCTTTTAGAGGACCTTGAGCCGGTAACCAATGGGCAATGTGTGCTATTGATGCATCAATGTTGAATGCGTTATTTAAAACGGTTTCAGCATCATTATGAAAAACCATATTATTTTTCAACCTCGGGAATGTTATTGCTTGAAGTGATTTTATAGAGCATCTCAAATGTCTATAAATCTGGAGTATCACTAATGACAAGCATTAAACGAGCCAGATTCGTTAGGTTGTGAGACGAAATTCGCAACCAATAGGTAATTTATTGAAATGTTAATGGTTGTTAGGTGGCGTTGGCGTATGTATGTGATTAGGTTCCTCAAGAACCCAGACAAGAGAGCAGGATCGACAGTGAGATGTGCCTGTTTTTTGTGCAAATAAACCGAAGTTTTCGGTTTAAATCCCCCAAAGGGTTGCCGTTATAGCTGGGAATTTAAGCAAGTTAATGGTTAGCGTTAATGTGATCAGCCAATTGCACGATATGGCCTCGATCATCATAAAACACGGTAATGAGTTTAGCGTTTCTGCATTTTTGGAGCTCTGTGTTTTTAACTTGATAAAACTCACAAATATCTTCGTCAGTCACAATTGTTTTGGCCGTTTTTTTAACAGAATGGGTTAACAGATTTCTATAGATGACCCATACAATCCAAAGCCCTGCCATGATTAATAGGGTTATACAGTAGATCTGTAAAAGTTCTAATAGACTTTTGTAACCACCAAACCAACGCATTTCATTGATCATTTTTCTGTCGCCCAATACCCAGCTGGTTAAGGTGACTAAAGGGATTAATAAATAAATCCACATGGCCCAACAGATTAGCCAAGCAAAAAAAGCACCTAGGCGTTTTTGTATGCTTTGTAATTGGGGGGCATTGATGATGTAAGCTCTCATTTTTGTCTTAAACCTCTATCAACTGTCACCCAAATAGCACGTTGTCCGCGTTTCTTTAGTACTGCTTTAATAGATCCAAAGATAGTAGTGCCTACGTTCATTAACCAATATACGATCGGGTACCAGACCATCCAATAATAATATTTTGCAACGCCACCGGTTTTTTCTTCGTAGTGCGAATCGATAAATAAACTGACCCCAAACTGAATAAGACAGGTTAAGCTTAAGAGCATGCTTGTCCAACTAGGACTTAAATCATGTAATGATTTAAGTGTGGATTCTGTTAGTAATTCAAAGGGCGCAAATAGCAAATGCATCAGAATTAAAAACGCCCAAATTATGCTAATAAAGCACTCGCTATATAACAGCCACATGCCACGCGAAGACCAACGAAATAACTTATTAAAGTAACGGAGTAGCACTTCTGTACCACCTTGCGCCCATCGGGATCTTTGCTTCCAAAGACCTTCTAGAGTTTCTGGCATGAGCACCCAACATAAGGCATTCGGTTCAAAGTAGATAGACCAACCTGCTAGTTGTAGTTTCCAACTGATATCAATATCTTCCGTGACCATGTCATTACTCCAGTAGCCGACTTGATGTAAGGCAGATTTGCGGAAGCCCGCTATTACACCTGATACGGTAAATATTTGCCCGTAAGAGCGTTGAGCTCTTTTAATCATGCCGACAATAGCTGAGAATTCGCCTACTTGAATTCGGCCTAAAAGGGTAGAGCGATTTCTTATACGTGGATTGCCTGTTACAGCTCCGACTTTAGGGTTATCAAGAAAGTGTTTAACCATCCATGCACAGGCCTCTGGTGCTAGGAGGGCATCGCCGTCAATACAGACTAATATTTCACTGTTTGCAATGAGAGCACCTGCTCGAAGCCCCATCGCTTTTCCTTGATTAGTATGCAGGTTAACGATGCGTAACTTTTCGTGCTTATTTGCCAGTTCTTGTAAGATGTGGAGTGTATTGTCTTTACTGCCGTCATTGATAGCAATAATTTCATAATTAGGGTACTTTTGATTTAGCAATATATCGATGGTTTCACGAATGTTGGCGGCTTCGTTATAGCAAGGAATTAGAATTGAAACAGGCGGATATTCTTTTAACTCGGGTAGATGTTCCGCATTTCCAGTGTTATGCCATTCAAATCTGAAGTAAAAGATAAGTGCACCAAACATCCACACATAGGCCATGAATAAAGGGTAGTAATAGATAAACCCTTCAATGTTGGCATCTATAGGTGTCCACCAGACCACTAGTGTATGCCAGTGCGATTGGAATGAGTCAGTCCAGTATTGCAAATTAAAAGTCATTATTGATGTGTATCTATCTTAAGGAATATCGGGGACTGTAAATTTTTCTTGTAAGTCTTTTAATGTGGGATGATTTTCAAAGGCATTATCAGGATAATAGCCGATATGTTTAACACCGTGTTTTTGTAATAAACTGACTTGGCCTAGAAAAGTTTCCATCTTTATTTTTTTGGAGCTTCTCCAATCAACTGTTTGCAATTCAAAGATCGTTTTATTTAAACCATTACGATGGGTTGCTGCTTTTTTTACAAGATCTGTCAGCCATTCGGTAGGATTCTCTGCTTCTTCCATAAAGGGCATGGCTTCGATTGCGACATAATCATAATGTGCTAAAAAAGAATCAAACGATTGAGCAAACCATTCTTCACTAAAGGGTTTTATTAGAGGTAAAGAATAAAAATTTCTAGCGGTTTTAATGCCTGGTCTGTAAAAGCGCACACGATTAGCCAATGCATCTGTAAATTTGTTAATCAATTCTGTTTTGTGTTCACCCCAACTTAAACTCAGTTTTGGATTCTTATGTATCACGTCAAATTCAGTAGGAAATCCCCAGACTTCTTTGCTGTATTCTAAGGCCAAAGGTGATACGTCTTCAAAATCTGATAAGATGCCATCATCATGAAATAACAAGCCATCAAAGTTACAATAGATAGCTAAATCTTCATAAATATCGGTAATATATTGACGCGCTTCTGGGTTAAAA
>CAIXDX010000212.1 GCA_903918335.1 uncultured Methylococcaceae bacterium
CAATAACGAGTTTGATGTCCAAAGTGAACACCCGCTTCAAGCATTTGACGCATGGATACTGCTGCCATTTATTTCTCCTAAGTTTAAAATTCGGAATTATAATTCCGAGTTGGGTTATGCCTCCGCCTATCCCGTCAGATAACTAACTCCAATATTTGAAGTCAGCACCCTATCAAACGTGACGATAAGCGTGAGTATTTATTACAAAAATGAACTTAACTTTATACCATATTTTACTGGTTAGAACAAGCAAACCTCTGTTAAAATCCTCAAGATAATGGAAGCTTAGACTAAAACACCGCTTCTTAAATTCCCCAAAACCCTTAATGCAAAGTAACAATGAGTATCCTGATAAAAACACCAGAAGAGATTGAAAAAATGCGCATTGCCGGCAAATTGGCCGCAGACGTATTAGATATGATAGCCCCTCACGTGGTCGCCGGTGTTACCACAGATGAATTGGATAAACTTTGCCACGATTATATTGTTGATGTTCAACAAGCCATACCGGCTCCCTTAAATTATCACGGTTTCCCAAAATCCATCTGTACTTCGATCAACCAAACGGTATGTCACGGCATTCCTAGCGATAAAAAACTCAAACAAGGCGACATCATTAACATTGATATTACCGTCATCAAAGACGAATACCATGGGGATACTAGTAAAATGTTTTGCATTGGTGAAGTAAGTCAGCATGCAAAACGCCTAGTTCAAGTAACAGAAGAAGCCATGTATTTAGGCATAGAACAAGTTAAAGCCGGAGCCACTTTAGGGGATATTGGTCAGGCCATACAACAATACGCCGAAAGTAATCGCTATTCTGTCGTCAGGGATTTTTGTGGGCATGGCATCGGTAAAAACTTTCATGAAGAACCCCAAGTACTGCATTATGGTAAAGCTGGTGCAGGCATACCCCTAGAAGCAGGCATGATTATCACCATTGAACCGATGATCAACATTGGCAAAAAAGAGGTTAAAGTCCTCGGTGATGGCTGGACAGCCGTCACAAAAGACAGAAGCTTATCAGCACAATTTGAGCACACTATTTTAGTTACGCCCACAGGTTTTGAAATTTTAACCCTACGCCCTGAAGAGTTTTCTCGTTTTGAATAATTATATCAATGCCAGCATTTTTGAAAGTACTGACCCACTCTCTCATTTTAAAAGCTTACTCAAACAAAAAGAGATCGAACTCAACTTAAAGTTCAACCCCCAAAAGTCAGTCGCAAACTTATTGAGGGAACGCTCTGACTTTGTTGACCTCATTTTAAAATGTTGCTGGGAACATTTTTTAGGCTCGCACGCACATCAATTAGCCTTATGTGCCGTAGGCGGATTTGGTCGCCGAGAACTGTTTCCACATTCAGATATAGACATCATTATACTGTTAGACAGTAACGAAACCGCGCCTTACAAAGAAGCCCTCAGTCACTTATTTACCTTTTTATGGGACATTGGTTTAAAACCCGGACACAGTGTTAGATCAATAGACGATTGTATCTCTGCCGCACTTAGCGAACAAACCGTGATGACCAGTCTAATGGAAATCAGTTTAATCGCAGGTTCAAACGCACTCTATAAAGCCTTAAAATCAAACATTACACCTGACCATATTTGGCCATCTGATCAATTTTTTGCAGCAAAAATGGAAGAGCAGAGACTACGCTACGCGAAGTTTCATGAAACTGCTTACAATTTAGAACCCAATATAAAAGAAGGCCCCGGTGGACTGCGCGATATGCAAGTCATCGCTTGGGTATTTAAACGTCATTACAATTCCACTACCCTCAAAGAATTGATTAAATATGACTTTTTGCCAGAAGCAGAATATGCCGAACTAATAGCGGCAAGGGATGTACTATGGCGCATTCGATACGCATTACACTTACTCACTAATCGCGCTGAAAATAGACTGATTTTTGATTATCAACGTGAACTTGCCGAACAATTTGGCTTCACCTCCAAAGATCAAGCCTACAACCAAGATGTAGAACGCTTTATGCAGTTCTATTTTAAAACCGTACAAGGCCTAGAACGTCTCAACGAAATGCTCTTGCAATTATTCAACGAGCGCTTTGTTAAACGTAGCCATCCCAGCCAAATAATCCCGATCTCAGAGAACTTTACTGCCATTAATGGTTATATTGAAGTGACTGATGAAAACCTTTTTGAAAAAAGACCAGTAGCCCTACTTGAAGTCTTCTTAACACTTCAAAAAAACCCAGACTTAGTCGGAATTAGAGCAAACACCATACGACTCATTAGAAAAAACCTACACTTAATTGATGACGATTTCCGTCACAACAAAACAGCTAATCAACTGTTTTTAGACATCTTCCGTCAACCTAAAGGCGTGACTAGAGAATTACGTAGAATGAATCGCTACGGCGTGCTAGCTGCTTATTTGCCCAACTTTAGTAATATTGTGGCACGCATGCAATATGACTTATTTCATATTTACACAGTTGATGAACACACGTTATTTGTTATTCGTAATTTGCGCCGCTTCTCCCTAAAAGAACATAGCAATGAATTTCCAGTATGTCATGAAGTTTTTCTTCAGACCCATAAACCAGAAATTTTATACATTGCTGCCCTCTTTCATGATATTGCTAAAGGCCTTAATGGCGACCACTCTGCTATTGGTGAATACATAGCGCGAGAATTTTGCCAACAACACGAAATATCACAACACGACACAGATCTTGTTGCTTGGCTAGTTAAAAGTCACTTGATAATGTCGATGACAGCACAACGCAAAGACATTAGCGACCCCGATGTGATTCATGAATTTGCCCAAAAAGTACGTAACAAAGAATATCTGCAACACCTCTATTTGCTGACTGTTGCGGATATCCGTGCCACTAACCCAGAACTATGGAATGCTTGGAAAAACTCATTGATCAATGAACTGTATTCAGAAACAGTCAACGCCTTACAAGATGGCTTACAAAACCCTGCTACTTTAGCGGAGCGCTTACTCCAAAACAAACACGATGCGCGAGCAGAATTAGTAAAACTCGGTTTTAGTAATGAGATTATCGACTACGCATGGCGACACACCAATGATGATTACTTCTTACGTTATTCAACAGAAGAAATTGCTTGGCACACCCAAGCCATAGCGTCTTCTAAAGATGCCGATCTACCGTTAGTTTTATTACATACCAATACTCAACACGGCAGTGCAGAAGTATTTATTTATGCAAAAGATCAAGGCCCCATTTTTTCAATCAGCACCGCGACCCTTGATCAACTAGGATTAACGATTCTTGAAGCAAGAATTATTACCACACAAGATCAATATGTACTCAATAGCTTTCAAGTACTTGAGCAAAGTGGTGCACCAATTAACGAATCCTATCGTAAAGCACATATCTGCATGGCATTACGTAACAACCTTTTAAATGGGACTGTTAAAGATCAGATTAATATTCATCGACTATCAAAATCAAGGCAAGCTATTCATTTCCCTATTCCGACCAGCGTTAAGTTTTTACCTGATCTATCAAATAGAAACAGCATTATTGAGATCGTAACCACCGATAGAGCAGGACTTTTATCCATTATCGGCAAAGCATTTATTAAAGAAAACATTAACTTATTAAGTGCCAAAATTACCACTATCGGTAGTCGAGCAGAAGATATTTTTTACATCACGGATAGACAACGTCAACCGATTAACGATAAAAACAAACAAACTGAAATTTGTGCTAAGTTAGAAACTGTATTAAATAGGTAAACAACAGACATTCTGCATAACCCAAAAGGATAATTGATGAACCGTTGCAAAAAGATCAAAAAGTATATTTTTGTAGGCATTATAAGTACCCTAATCAGCAGTCCTTTTACTATTTATGCAGATTCTGGTTGGACGTATCAACAACAACTTGACAGTTTAAATAATCAAACCTATAGCTATGCGCAGTCTCCTCTTCCCAAACCTGGTTTGTATGACAACATTATGTTGTCTCTGATCTGTAAAGATCATCAACTACAAAGTGTTATCGAAACGGACGAACTAATTGCCTCGCAAGGCAGTCGTTTTAGCATAGAGTATCAAGTTGATAAACAAACACCCATTACTTTAACCCTCAAGACGTTTCCTGATTCAAAACGGAAAGGCTATACCGAAACTGATGCGAAACACATGGCAGAGACATTATTATCTGGCCAAGCAGTTTTTATTAAAGTCAATACAATGATCAGAACTGTATTATCCAGTTCCATCAGCTTAGATAATGCCAGCACCCCCATCAAAAAAGTACTTGCTGATTGCACAGATTTAAGTCCAACTCAACAAACTTCAGCTCCAGACAACTACAGTTTTAAAGACTTTGAAAATGACTTTAAACAACTGCCCCCAAACCAACAACAAAAACTATTAACTGAACTAAAACAACTCATCAGCAAGGCACACTAATACGGACATGAAGTCATAACTATCAAAGCTAATTCGTGTAAAATTAAAAAGTTTTTGACGACCGTATTTTATTAGGTACAACACATGAAAGGCATCATCTTAGCGGGCGGCAGTGGTACGCGTCTTTACCCGATTACGAAAGGCGTTAGTAAACAACTGACCCCGATTTACGACAAACCGATGATTTATTACCCCTTATCGGTGTTGATGCTATCTGGCATTACAGAAATATTGATTATCTCCACGCCACATGACCTACCTCGCTTTGAAGAATTATTAGGCGATGGCAAAGACATCGGTTTAAGCTTATCGTATAAAGCACAACCCTCCCCAGACGGTTTAGCCCAAGCCTTTATCTTAGGTGAAGACTTTATTGGTCAAGATGATGTGTGCATGGTGTTAGGTGATAACATTTTTTATGGTCATGGCCTAGTGGAGATGCTTAATCAAGCCGTAGCCAATGTCACTCAACATAACAAAGCTACTGTCTTTGGCTATCATGTAAAAGACCCTGATCAATATGGTGTGGTGGATTTTGATGAGCAAGGCAATGCCTTAAGTCTTGAAGAAAAACCTCTAAAACCCAAAAGCAACTATGCCGTGGTAGGCCTCTACTTTTACCCCAACAGTGTAGTCAACATCGCTAAAAACATTAAACCTTCTGCTCGAGGTGAATTAGAAATCACCACCGTTAATCAAACGTATTTAGAACAAGGTGATTTAAAAGTCGAGCTCATGGGGCGTGGCTTTGCTTGGTTAGATACGGGCACCCATGAATCTTTATTAGATGCCTCTAACTTTATACAAACCATTGAGAAAAGACAGGGCTTAAAAGTCGCCTGTATTGAAGAGATTGCTTATGAGATGGGCTATATCTCAAAAGCTGAGCTTATAAACTTAGCGCAGCCCCTCTTAAAAAATCAATATGGTCAATATTTACTTCGTAGAGCAGAAGAAGGCGAAACACGTATATGAAGTTTATAAGAACTGACATTCCCGATGTGGTGATTATTGAGCCCACCGTTTTTGGTGATGAGCGTGGTTATTTTGTAGAAACCTTTCGTCAGGATAAATTGCATGAGTTTTTAGGCTTTAGTATTCATTTTTTGCAAGATAATGAATCTAAATCCAGCTATGGCGTTTTAAGAGGTTTACATTATCAATTAGCCCCTGCAGCTCAGACTAAATTAGTGCGGGTAATTAAAGGTAAAGTCTTAGATGTCGCCGTAGATATAAGAACTGACAGCCCTACTTTTGGTGAGCATGTGAGTGTTGAATTATCAGAACAAAACAAACGTCAATTATTAATCCCGCGCGGCTTTGCTCATGGCTTTGTGGTGTTAGAAGATGATACGATCTTTGCTTACAAAGTTGATAACTATTACTCGCCCGAACATGATCGAGGTATTGCCTTTAATGATCCAGCTATTGGCATTAACTGGGGAGTAGATAAAGACGCTTTAAAGCTATCGCCTAAAGATACAAGCCAAGTGTTATTAACTAAGGCCGAAGTGTTTAATGGTGGCACACTCTATTAAACGTTTTGTGTTGCACTTATCTAACCCAACTTATTACTAAGACACATAAAATGAAATCTGTATTAGTCACAGGCGCTAATGGCCAACTAGGCTCTGAATTACAGCAACTGGCACCCAACTATCCTAAGCTTAGCTTTACCTTTGTGACCCGGACTGAGCTGGATTTAGGCAATAGCCATGCTATTACAACGTGGTTTACTGACAAACACTTTGACATCATTATTAACTGCGCGGCTTATACCGCAGTAGATAAAGCCGAAACAGAAGCGGACTTAGCCAATGCTATTAATGCAACGGCTGTAGCCGCCCTAGCTAATATTGCTAAAGCCCAACACAGTAGCTTAATTCACATCTCCACGGATTATGTATTTGCAGGGCAAAACTATCGGCCTTATCAAGAAACTGATCCTACGGATCCTCAAGGCGTTTATGGAGCGAGTAAATTAGCCGGTGAACGAGCCCTGTTAAGCATTAATCCAGCAAAATCACTGATTATTCGCACGGCTTGGGTGTACTCCACCTTCGGCAATAATTTTGTTAAGACGATGTTGCGCTTAGGTAAAGAACGCGCAGAATTAGGCGTTATTTATGATCAAGTCGGTTCACCCACGTCAGCACGAGATTTAGCCGGTGCAATCTTAAGCATTATTCAACACCCTAAGCTACAAAGCCTAAGCCGTACAGAAATTTATCATTATAGTAATGAAGGCGTCTGCAGTTGGTATGACTTTGCAAAAGCCATTTTTAATTATTCTAATCTGACTTGTTTTATAAGCCCTTTAGAAACTAAAGACTACCCAACTCCCGCAAAACGCCCGCATTACAGTTTACTGAACAAAGCAAAAATTAAACACGATTTTGAAATCACGATTCCTTACTGGCAAGACAGTTTAAAAACGTGTCTTAACACCCTCAATGGTAAATAACATGAAATCTATTTTAGTCACCGGTTGTGCCGGTTTTATTGGCAGTAACTTTGTGCCCTACTTTCTTGAACAGTATCCTGAGTACCACATCATTAATCTGGATCTACTCACCTATGCCGGTAATTTAGAAAACCTATCAGAAGTGGCAGGCCACAAGCGTTATACCTTTGTTGAAGGTGATATCTGTGACCGCTTGTTATTAGAACGCTTATTTAACCAGCATGACATTCAAGGTGTTATACACTTTGCGGCTGAAAGCCATGTCGACAATTCGATTAAAAATCCCGGCGTATTTGTACAAACCAATGTGAATGGTACGTTTACACTCATTGATGTAGCCTATAAATACTGGATGGAGAAACCCTTCACCTTTAAAGCGAGTTATGAAGATTGTCGTTTCCATCACATTTCAACCGATGAAGTGTACGGCACTTTGGGCGAAACAGGCTTGTTTACAGAAAGCACCCCCTATGCTCCTAACTCACCTTATTCGGCCAGCAAAGCCGGCAGTGATATGATTGTGCGCAGTTATTATCATACCTATGGTATGAACACCGTAATTACCAATTGCTCTAATAACTATGGCCCCAAACAACATAACGAAAAGTTAATCCCCACTATTATTCGTAAAGCCATCGGGGGTGAATTAATCCCTATTTATGGCGATGGTAAAAACATCCGTGATTGGTTATACGTATTGGATCATTGTAAAGGCATTGATTTGGTCTATCACAACGGTAAATTCGGTGAGGTCTATAACATCGGTGGACGTAATGAGCGTACCAATAACTACATCGCGGATAAAGTCTGTGAGATTTTAGATAGCCTGCGTCCAAAAACTACCGGCAGTTATAAAGATCAATTGAACTTTGTAGAAGATCGAGCCGGCCATGACAAACGCTATGCAATTGATGCCACCAAGATAGAAACCGAACTCGGCTGGCAAGCCGATGAAAACTTTGAAACCGGCATTGTAAAAACCATAGAGTGGTATTTAAACAAAACACAACATTAAGTAACAAAATGCAATTTAAAGTATCGGACCTTAATATCATCGAACAAATCGCCATAAAAGCCGGCCAGGCGATTATGGATATTTATATTAACGACTTTGAGGTTATCAAAAAAACTGATCAATCCCCACTTACCCTAGCTGATTTAGCCGCAAATCAAGTCATTATTGAAGATTTGCAATCCTATTACCCCGACATTCCCATATTATCCGAAGAAGCGGTGGAATCATTTAAAGGTACCAACCCAAACGGACAATATTGGTTAGTTGACCCACTAGATGGTACCAAAGAATTTGTCAAACGTAATGATGAATTTACCGTCAATATTGCCTTGATTCATAAAGGAGTGCCAATACTAGGTGTCGTTTATGCACCCGCTTTAGATTTAATGTATAGCGCTATTGAAGGAGGCGGCGCCTTTAAACAGTCTACAGGGGCTCAAAAACAGTCGATACACATTAATCAACATCCAGTAGAGCCGATAAAAATAGTAGGTAGTCGATCACATAGTGATGATAACCTCACTCTATGGTTAAAACGATTTACCGATTATGTCATGCTACCGATGGGAAGTTCACTCAAAATATGTTTAGTGGCAGAAGGTAAAGCTGATATTTATCCACGATTAGGGCCTACAAGTTTATGGGATACTGCAGCAGGACATATCGTATTAAAAGAAGCCGGTGGAAATTTGATACAGCTAACGGGTAAAGAACTAAATTACAACACTACCAAAGACTTACTTAACCCTTTCTTTGTGGCTGTTGGTTGTAGCTCATTATATGTCGGGAACGATAATACCTTTTTTAATAAGTAAGTTTAATACTTTCTCAAGACTCTCATCTAGTGTTAACTCGCCGGTCTTGACGACAAGCTCTGGACGTTCAGGTGCTTCATACGGCGAACCTATACCAGTAAAAAAAGGAATTTCACCTGCTCGAGCTTTTTTATATAAACCTTTAACATCCCGTTGCTCGCATTTTTCAATGGGACATTCGCAGTATATTTCTAAAAAATCACCGTGGGGCATCAACCTTCTAGCGACATCACGATCCGCTTTAAAAGGTGAAATAAAAGCTGTTAACGTTATAACTCCCGCCTCTATTAAAAGCTTGGCAATCTCACCTACCCTTCTAATATTTTCAACGCGATCTTTATCACTAAACCCTAAGTCACTACAGAGACCATGACGAACGTTATCACCATCTAACACAAATGTAGAAGCACCTCTTTTATGCAAGTATTCTTCAACAGCATGCGCAAGAGTAGACTTACCTGATCCTGATAAACCCGTAAACCATAAAACCACACTTTTATGGCCATGTAAAACGTCTCTATCATCACGCGTTACGATTGGGTGATGCCATACAGTATTAGCGCTTCTTTTCATAAAAAATATATTTCATGGGTGCTATTTGACGGATAGCTTAATTTTTATTCTTAAGACCAAGAATCAACTATTTTTCATCATTAGTTGGGAGTGCTTATTATTAAAAACAGCTAATGCTTGTTCATAAATAGCATAATCTAACACATTATTTTTCTTGAAAATCAAAGCCAGATCAGGATCAATCACGTAAGCTTTATCTACTACTTTTTGAGTATTTATATTAACATTTTCTTTTACATTAAGCATGGAAAATTCAGGGTATGCCATTTTTAATAACGCAATACTCTCATCAAATCGCTCAGTAATACCAATAAAATCGAAGTTATTGATATTAAAGCCAAAGAAAAACTGAGCATAAAAATTTTTAAAAAAAGGATCTACTAAAAACCTTTCTAGACTCCAATCTTCTTCTAAGAGCGTAACACAAGCACTATTGGTAAGATCAGGCTCCCTTTTCCAATGATAATAATGCGAGATAGCTCTCTGTAAAGGATCCCGTAAAAAAGTTAAGTAAATAGAATTTTCTCGTTTATTAAACCCGCTAAAGGATAAATCTGCATACTTACAGGGCATAAAATGACCAAAAATTACTTTCCTTTGATATTTCTTTGTCGAAAAACTTTCTATGGTGTTTTTTACATTCCGTACAATACGCCCCTGACTAAAAGGGTGTGAATAATCCCAAATAATATCATCAGCTTCAATGATGGATTTAATTGAGACTTTTAATGTTGACCCTGCCGATTTTGGTATGTGAACAAATATATAGTTTTTCTTTAACATTAGATGTAAATTAACCTATAGACATACAAATGAAATATTCTATCAATTATTTACTCTTTCAAAAGTTCAATCTCTGGAAAACATCCAAAATCAACGTCTCCAGTTGTCAAGCTATCCACATCGGATAACACCCTAAACACAACAATATCCATTACACGATCTAAATAGGTTTCAGTGCCGCTAACACTTCCGAGCACCCCAGCATTCATAAAATAAATGCCAGCATTTAGGGAGCAAGAAAAAAGAAATTTCACACGATATATTGATCCGGTCTCAACATGAGACAATCCCTGATTAAATGAATTAGCTGACACCCCACCACCCAATGGCACGCCAGATATTGTTTTGATACTCATACTAAACCGGACATTATTAACATTCTGAGTAAATTTGACAGTATAAGTATAAAAATAAGTATTACCCCGAACCAAATTGTTAACGGGACAACCGTCCATATTTAATACTTCAACATCATTAATGATAGCACCATGAGATTCGTAATAGATGGTACTACTGGGCTTAAGATTTGAATCAAAGCTTTCAATTTGCTCTTGCTGGTCCAAATCTGGCTGACACTGTTCTAGCACCAAATCTTCAACGACACTAGCACGATTCAAAATAGATGCGTCTAATGTTTTAACTTGCTGACGAATAGTCTCAAGCTTATCTACAGGAGCGTAAAGCATTTTTTGATAAATTCTAACAATTTGATTGGGCAAACCTATCGCTAATGTCTCTCCACCATCCATTAAAATGACTCGATTACAGAACTGAATAATAGAGCTAGCAGAATGAGATACAAACAAAATTGTGGTGCCTTTTTCCCTGATCTGTTCAAGACGAGAAAAACACTTTCGCTGAAAAAGCTCATCTCCAACAGAAAGCGCCTCATCAACTATCAATATTTCAGGATCGACATACACAGAGACAGCAAAAGCTAAACGTAACATCATGCCACTAGAATACGTTTTTAGGGGCTGCTCGATAAAATCACCTATATCAGCAAAGGCAACAATGTCATCAAAACGCGCATCGATTTCTTTATTAGTTAAACCTAGAACACTAGCGTTCATATAAACATTTTCACGCCCAGTAAATTCAGAATTAAACCCTGAGCCGAGCTCTAGTAATGCTGCTACGCGACCATTAGTTTCAACGCTACCCTGTGTTGGTGTTAACGTGCCAGAAATGATTTGTAATAAGGTAGATTTACCACTACCATTACGACCGATAATACCTACAGTTTCACCCTTCTTAACTTCAAATGAAACGTCTTTAACTGCCCAAAATCCTCTAAAATATTGCTTGGGAGGTTGTCTCACTATACGCTGCAAGTAAGGTACAACAAACTGCTTAAGTCGATCGACCGGCCTGTCATAAATTTGATAACACTTACTCAAATTTTGTACGCGGATCGCGAATTCCGTTTCTTTCATTTACTTTAATGATTTCTGAAGCATGACTGTAATTGTAATTAAAATGTGATGAGGTTTTAAATTAATCCACAATTTCTATTATATGATTTGGATAACATTTTAAATTGTGTTCTGGTGTTTCCTGTAAGATCGTTATTTCATAATGACCAACAACAAGGGAATTTGCCGGAATGACGACCTCATAACCTGACATTTCAGCACCAGGCGTATTAAAAGACTTAACGACATCAGGCCGTCTAACGCGTTTAGCAGCAAAGACTTTTGTTTCGTTACTATTGAGTTCAACGCTCACATGTTCAGGGGATGATAATGAATTTTTATCGTAAGCCCACCCTACTATTTTAAAATCTTGACTTAGATGTACTTGGCTACCATTTACAGGCGTATCAAGAAAACAAGATTCCACATTTTCTTCACTTACCTTAGAACCACACGAAGACAAAAATAACAACAATATAAAAGTAATTGATAATTTAATAATTGACATACCCTTAACACTCTAGTTAATCGTTATAGTCATATTTAAAGCACATCAGAAAAACCTTTTCTGGTTTTTTGAAACCATGCATAACCCATCCATCCTACGAACAATGCCACTAGTGTATAGACACCCAAACCTATCCAGTCAGGCCCTCGCCCCCAAATCAATACCTCTCGTGCTTGTTCTATAATAAAAGTCAATGGATTTAAAATTAACCAAGATCTAAAGGCTTCTGGCATCGCGCTAATAGGAAAAAACACGGGGGATAAAAACATCAACACCGTTGTAATAATACCAATAACTTGCCCTACATCCCTTAAAAAAACACCTAAAGAGGCCAATATCCAAGCAAACCCCATGGATAAAATAATGAGGGGCAATAACACAAAAGGAATATACAGCGCTGTGATGTACACATAACCATTAAACACGGCTAATACAACTAGCAACACTATTAGGCTAATAAAGCAGTGGAATAAAGAGGCACCCAGAGCAATAACAGGTAAAACCTCTAAAGGAAACACAATTTTTTTTACATAATTGACATTCGATAAAATAAGTGTTGGTGCTCTATTAAGCAACTCCGAGAATAAGCCATGAACGAGCATTCCTACGAATAGTACGACTGCAAACATGGCCTTACTCTCATCACCATGATCACTCCATCGTGACTTAAAGATCACTGAGAATACAAATGTATAAACAGTCAACATAAATACAGGATTAAAAAATGACCAAGTTAAGCCCATAACAGAACCTTTATAACGCCCTATGACTTCGCGCTTAATCATTTGTTGTATTAACTGACGATTGTTCCACAGACTTTTACACAAAGCTAATGGTGAAATGGGTTGACTTGCATGGGGATTAATAGACATGACGACTAAATCTTATTGATAATATTGGCAAACCACAAACTTAAAGTACTTTGCCAAGTCTGGCGAAACAGACCACAAACTTCAAGCAATCTGACTCGATCTTTGAATGCAGCGCCCCTAAGTTTGCCAAAAGTAATCAACGTATTTTGATTTTCTTTAGTTAACAGGTGATTAATAGCTAAGAGGGCCGCATAATTTATTGAATTCCACTCTTTAAATCTACCGTTTAAGACATAAAACAAGCGCTCAAATTTAGCCATCACACTTTTATTACTACCCACCAACGAAGCATCATGTTGTCGATAAAATATGGTGGGCTCTGGATCATAATAAACAACTCCGCCCACACCTTGAACTAACTGATAAACCCACCAATCGTGTGAAACTACGTTTACTAAACCCACCTTTTCTAAAAAATCTTTTGCACTCTGATTCATTACCATCGTATTACCCCCTGCAATGCTTTGTACTAGCGCATTACGAAAAGACCTAGGCAATGCAAATAGACATGAGTAACCTATTACCTTTAATTTCTCATCCACCAAACAAGTACGACCACAATAAACACGCGGCATGTATACATTATTTTCTGCGTTAAAATACGCCAACGCTACAGATAACTTATCTACCATCCACACGTCATCTTGATCAGAAAAAGCGTAGAAATCAGCCTTGATCGTGGGATCACAAACTAAGCTAAGAAAATTTTTACAAAAACCGTCTTGAGGCCCCTCACGGATTTCTAATCGATCCCCGCCCCACTTTTCTTGAAAGCTTTTAGCAATCGCTACAGTGTCATCAGTAGAACCATCGTCACTTATAATTAGGCGCCAATTTTTATGCGATTGATTTTCAATTGAAATCAATTGCTCTGCTAGATAAGCAGCACCATTATAGGTGCCCATCAAAATACAAACTTGTTGTGTTTTGTTCATTTTTTAATAAAACATTTAACTCAAAACCTATAATTTATATTTCTTATAAAAATACTTTATAGCAAAAACTACCAAAATGATTTAGGTCGTCATCTTACCACCTCTAAAAAAAAAATTCTTAGCGTTACATTAATAGCAATAATATTAACAACCCATTTAGATTTGAAGCCGTGACATTAACTTTTGTATACTGTGACAAAAAGCAATGCTTTAATGAATGATTTAAAGCCTCAAAAATCCATACTTCTAGTTTCTCATTCTAATCCTAGCATCATGTTAAACATTTTTATGCAGATCAGACAGCTTAGGACTTATTAAATAATGACAAAACATCTCGTCCTTAATATATTTATCTTAGCCATATTTATTATCAGCATTCTTTTTATTTTTGAAGGGCATACGGGGCTTAGCTTAGGAGATGAGGGATTTCTTTGGTATGGCGCCCAGCGCGTAATGCTAGGTGAAGTGCCCATTCGTGATTTCATGTCATATGATCCCGGTCGCTACTATTATTCAGCTGCACTGATGAGTTTTTGGGGTAATAATGGCATCATGGCCCTGCGGGGTGCTGTTGCCATCTTTCAAACCTTAGGTTTATTTATCGGTCTATTACTCATCGCACAAACTAAAAAAAAACAAAACGTCTTATACCTGCTGGTGTCTGCAATCACCTTAACGGCATGGATGTTTCCCCGTCATAAACTGTTCGATATCTCTTTATCTATTTTTTTAATTGGGATATTAACTTTTCTAATCATCAATGCAACAAGTAGACGTTATTTTATTACCGGGGTATCAGTCGGTCTAATCGCTGTTTTTGGACGTAATCATGGGGTATATGGGGTAGTTGGTAGCCTTGCAATCCTACTATGGCTAAACATTAACCGAACGCATGGACCCAAATTAATAACAGGATTTGCATTCTGGGTAGGAGGTGTAGTCATTGGTTATTTGCCCATCATATTAATGGGCTTGTTAGTGCCAGACTTTGCAGATGCTTTTATAGACGGCATTAAGAATCTGATTGAAACAGGAGACACAAACCTGCCTCTACCCATTCCTTGGCCTTGGCGAGTAAACTTTACGATACTCTCCCTAGACTCAGCCATTCGTGCCGTATGGGTCGGTCTATTTTTCATAGGCATTATAATATTTAGCGTGCTATCCATCTTTTGGGTGGTTCTGCAAAAATTCCATCATAAACCGGTTTCACCAACGCTAGTAGCCACCTCATTTTTATCACTTCCTTACGCTCACTTGGCTTTTTCTAGAGCCGATATTAGCCACCTTGCACAGGGCAGCTTCCCCTTATTAATAGGATGCCTTATTCTGCTCAGCACCCAGAAAGTTAAAATAAAGTGGCCACTAGTTCTGCTATTATGTACAACAAGCCTTGAAATAATGAGTGCCTCACATCCCGGTTGGCAATGCTACCTCAGTAAACAATGTGTCACTATCGAAATTTCCGGCAGCCATCTACTTGTTAATCCCAACATTGCAAACGATGTTGTTCTTCTGCGTCAATTAGCTGATCAATATACACCCGAAGGTCAAAGCTTTATCGCCGCGCCTTTTTTACCAGGCGCCTACGCTTTACTTGAACGAAAATCGCCCGTACGAGACATTTACCCCATTAAACCAAGGAGCTTAGCCTTCCAAAAAGCAGAAATTGAAAAGATGCAAGCATCGAATGTGAGATTTGCAATCATCATTGATTTAGCACTGGATGGCCGAGAAGAATTACGCTATCGCAATACGAACTCAATTATCTACCAACATATCATGGATCACTTTGAAAAACTGCCCAGCACCACAAATCCCACCATGTTAATTTATAAGGCAAAAGTTAAGACGTCATGAAAAAAATTGCCATCCTGCAATCAAACTACATTCCGTGGAAAGGTTATTTTGATATGATAGCCGCCGTTGATGAGTTTATCTTATATGATGACATGCAATATACTCGGCGTGACTGGCGTAATCGTAACCTGATAAAAACGCCACAAGGCATGCAATGGTTAACAGTTCCCGTACAAGTAAAGGGTAAGTATGATCAAAAGATTAAAGATACTTTAATTGATGGACCAGACTGGGCAACTACGCATTGGAAATCACTCGCTCAAAATTATCGCCGATCGCCGCACTTTGACGAGATAGCCGCATGGCTAGAGCCTCTCTATATCGCTGAATCATACACACATCTATCTCAATTAAATCGTCGCTTTATTGAAGTCATATGCGATTACTTAGAAATAAACACCGTCATCACTAACTCCTGGGACTATACCTTGACCGATGGTAAGACAGAGCGATTGGCAGAACTCTGTGCACAAGCCAAAGGCACGGAATACATATCAGGTCCGGCTGCCAAGGATTATATTGAAGAAGATATTTTTAAAAACATGGATATTAAATTAACATGGTTTAACTACACCGGTTATCCCGACTATCCACAACTATGGGGTGACTTTACGCATGGTGTTAGCATTCTTGATTTATTGTTTAACTGCGGTAAAAATTCACACCATCACATGAGATACGTCACCCAATGAAGCTATCCATAGTCACAACACTCTATCAATCAGCCCCGTATATCACTGAATTTCACCAACGAACCAGTACAGCTGCCCAACAATTAGTAGGCAACGATTACGAAATCATTTTTGTTAATGATGGTTCACCTGATAATAGTCTTGAACTTGCCGTAAAAATCACTGAAAACGACCCCCATGTTACCGTAGTCGATCTTTCCCGTAATTTTGGCCATCACAAAGCCATGATGACAGGACTTGCTCATACAAAAGGTGAAAGAATATTTTTGATCGACAGTGATTTAGAAGAAAACCCCGAATGGTTACTTAGCTTTACAAAACAGATGGAGACTGACACATCCGATGTAGTTTATGGCGTTCAGTCCAAACGTAAAGGTGGCATTTTTGAGAAAATCTCTGGGAGTCTTTTCTATCCCTTCTTTCGACTTTTGACTGGCTTAAATCTACCCAACAACATTGTTACCTCCAGACTGATGTCACGTAGATATGTCGATGCACTTCTTTTACATCAAGAACGCGAACTTAACATTGGTGGTCTTTGGGTTATCACTGGATTTAAACAATGCCCTCAGATTATCAAGAAACACGCTAACAGTCCTTCAAGCTATTCAACATCAAAAAAGTTGATACACTTCGTTAATGCCGTCACTTCATTTAGCAGTTTACCGCTGGTGTTTACATTTTACTCGGGCTTATTTATCTCTATTTCTGCATTAATTTATATTGCGTACCTGACCTTCAGATATATATACATTGCATCGCCACCCAATGGTTATACCTCGATTATTACGTCTATATGGTTTTTTTCTGGTCTTATTATTTTCTTTCTTGGCATACAAGGCATCTACATATCCAAAGTATTTTCAGAAATAAAACAACGACCCTATACCATTGTTCGGCAGATTTATAAAAACCTAAAAGCACAGGATATCTCTTAATGACAGCAGATAATGCAATACCCTCAGCAGCCTACGGTATTCTTCTGCACAACTTAACAGAGACCGTTATTGATGAATGTGCTGAACAAATCAAAAACCTTGGATATGCAATCATTGATTCGGGCTATACATCTACTCAAATAGAACATATTTCAGAGAAATTTAACGAAGCACGAGAAAATTACGTTCAAAAATACGGAGTAGCTAAGCTTAAAAGTATTAATGAATTTCATACGATACGGGCTCCCCTTACGCAAGGTGGAGATGAGTTTCTGCAACTAGCACTTAACAAAAACGTACTTGATCTACTTAAGAAATTAATTCAAGGGAAATTTATTCTTAATCAACAAAATGGCGTCATTAATCCTCCACAAACCACTTACAACCAAGGCGCTTGGCACAGAGATCTTCCTTATCAACATTTTGTATCGACAACGCCTCTTGCAATAAACGCCCTCTACTGCGTTGATGACTTTACCTGTGAAAATGGAGCCACATTTGTGCTTCCCGCATCCCACAAATCTGAAGCCTTCCCTTCCCAACACTATATTAAAAAAAATGCTCTGCAAGTTGAAGCAAAAGCAGGGACTTTTATCGTACTCGACTGCATGGTTTATCATTCAGGTGGTTATAATAAAACCGACCAAGAACGTCGTGCGGTAAATCATCTTTATAATATTCCCTACTTCAAACAACAGATTAACCTACCTACAAATATGACAAATCCCCAAATATCAACTGAGGCCAAGGAAATATTAGGTTTTAACACGCAAGAACCCCATTCTATTTTGGACTACCTCTCTCAAAGAACCTCCACAAAATCATGATAAGTCCAAACCCATTTTGCAATAAAAACCCATGCAATCAAGCCATAGCATGGGTTATCGAGGGCTCAACAAGATGATAGCACTGCCTCCAGGAACATTACTGCAATTAATGTACTTACGAGAGCGGATTCATAAAATTCCGCCTGGCGAATTCATTGAAATTGGTCCCGGCAGTGGTGAAATAACACGCTTACTTCTTAATCTCGGATGGTCTGGTTTTTCATACGATCTTGAAGAAAAAACCATAACCGCTTTACAAGAGCGCTTCTCAAAGGAAATTGAACAGCAACGATTAACACCCATTAATGCTGACTTTATAACTGCCAATCTCGATAAAAAGGTGGATTTAGTCATTTCCTGCATGGTTATGGAACACCTTGATAATGATGCGCAAAATGATTTTATGAACAGCGCAGAAAATCACCTTAAGAGCGACGGTATTATGATAACGCTAGTCCCCTCATCACCAGCACACTGGGGAATTGAAGATGATATCGCAGGCCATTACCGAAGATACACTCAGCAAAGCATTGAAGCATTACTCTCTTTCAATCACTGGAAACTATTACACATAGCCGGATTAACGTTCCCTTTATCAAACCTTTTACTACCCCTTTCAAATTTTTTAGTCCATAAAAATGAACGCTCTAAATTAAGTTTGTCGTCTCAAGATCGAACCAAATTATCAGGACGAAGAAAGGTAAAATTTAAGACTTACTTTCCATCCATATTTGGATTTTTACTGAATGAAACAAGCTTATTTCCTATCTATCTTTTACAAAAACTATTCGTAAAATCCGAACGTGCTTTAGTACTCTACTTTGAGGCAAAACCCATTTCTGCTCCGGAGTCAGTAGAAAATGACAGAAACAGCTAAAACCACGCTGCTTAATGAAGTAGCCACCTATTACTCCAAAAAATTGGAAGATCATGGCGAAACAGCTCAAGGTGTCGATTGGAATGGAGCAGAAAGTCAAACATTGCGCTTTAAACAGCTCTGTAAGATTATCGACACCCAAAATCATTTTTCAATCAATGATCTCGGTTGTGGTTATGGCGCGCTCAATGATTTCCTTTCTGAACACTATACTGATTTTTTATATACTGGTATTGATATATCCGAGAACATGGTCCAAGCAGCTGAGCAACGCTACGCCAACAAAAATCAAACACGGTTTATAGTGTCTAGTTCACCTGATCAAATAGCTGATTATGGAATTGCAAGTGGCATTTTTAATGTCCGCTTAGGACGATCCGATAACGAATGGCAATCCTATCTAGAAGAAACGCTGGATACCCTTAACAGCACTAGTCGACTAGGCTTTGCTTTTAACTGCCTGACTTCCTACTCTGACGCAGATAAAATGCGTGATTATCTTTATTACGCCGATCCATGTCAGCTATTCGACTTGTGCAAACGCCGCTATTCTAAAAACGTGAGCTTATTACATGACTATAAACTCTATGAATTCACGATGCTGGTAAGAAAATGATCATGAATAAAAATTTAGTTATCTTTGGCACGGGTGATATCGCACAGCTCGCTCATTACTACTTCAGCACAGATTCAGAATACGAAGTCGTCGCCTTTACTGTTAACGCTGACTATTTAATAGAAAAAACGTTTTGTGGCTTACCTGTGGTAGCCTTCGAGGAAATCACATCCCATTATGCGCCTCAAGAATTCGACATTTTTGTGGCGCTCAGCTACTCAAAACTTAATCTAGTCCGTAAAGAAAAATATTTAGCCGCTAAAACATTGGGTTATAAATTAGCCAGTTTCATTAGCTCCCGCGCCAATGTACTAAACGAAGGCCATATTGGTGAGAACTGTTTTATCTTCGAAGACAACACCATTCAACCCTTCGTGACTATCGGCAACAATGTCACACTGTGGAGCGGCAATCACATTGGACACCACTCCAGCATTAAAGATCACTGCTTCATTGCCTCACACGTCGTTGTTTCAGGTGGCGTAGAGATTGGTGAACAGTGCTTTATCGGTGTCAATGCCACGTTACGCGATCATATCAAGATCGGCGAAAAATGCGTGATAGGTGCAGGAAGTTTGCTACTTTCTGATGCCGAACCTGAAGGCGTTTATATGGGGGCAGCCACAGAGCGCTCAAAAGTACCTAGCACGAGATTGAAAGGCATATGAGTCATCAATGGCAAAAACTTGGCTTACTTTATTGCCCCTCAGAAACTAATCAACACCCCAAACTTTTATCCCATGCGGCCAACCCCTTACCGGTTCACTTGCACGAAGATATCTATCGGATTTACTTTAGCGGCAGAGATGCCAATAACCGATCCTCTGTTGGCGCAGTCGATATCGATATCGTCAGCCTAAAGATCATTCAAGAACACCATCAACCTTTTTTTGAGCACGGTCCTGAAGGCAGCTTCTACGCCGACGGTGTAAGTATTGGTAACTGCTATCATGTTGATGGCGTGCAGTACATGTTATTTATGGGTTGGCAAAATCCTAAAGACGGACACTGGCGAGGTGATATCGGTCGGCTTATTGTGCAACCTGATTTATCATTACTATTAGAAAGCGAAGTACCTTTTATAAGTACAAACGCTATTGATCCAATAAGCCTTTCCTATCCTTGGGTGCAAAAAGCAGAAAACGGCGGTTATCACATGTGGTATGGCTCAACAACAACATGGGACGCGGGTAACGGTGAGATGCTGCATGTTATTAACTATGGGTCATCTCATGATGGACAGCACTGGGAACGTAAGGGATTGGCAGTCCCTTATGAACTGGGCAGAGCCCAAGCTTTTTCCAGACCGACGGTCATAGGTAATATAGAAACGGGTTATGAAATGTGGTTTTCTTATCGAAGCGGAAGTGGAGAAAAATATCACATCGGCTATGCGCTAAGTCGAGATGGATTAAAATGGGAACTCGCCTTAGACCATGTAGATATTGATGTTTCTTTAGTCGGATGGGACTCAGAAATGATAGAGTATCCCTTTGTATTTGAACATAAAAACAAACGTTATATGTTATACAATGGTAATCATTATGGTAAGACAGGGTTTGGTATAGCTGTGCAAAAGCCTGCAATTTAAGATATTTATCAAGATGAAAAATAATTTATTAGTCTGTGGGGGTCTACCTCGATCTGCAACCACATTTCTACACGCCGAAATCAGCAATTATCAAAATGTTTTTAGCAGCAGCATAAAAGAATCCTATTTATTTGAACAAAATGACTTTTTGATTGATCTGAAGTTAAAAACTCTGCAAAACAAAAAAATATGCTTAGATTTCACGCCAGAATATATCTTTAATAAAACAGCCCTAAATAAAATTTCAAGCCGTAAAATTAACTGTTTTTTTATACTCAGGGAGTATCACGAATATAGACGCTCTCTAGAAGCTTATCTTTCTATAAATAAAATAGAAAACAATTATTTATTACAGATGACAGAAGCCGATTTCATGTCAGCCACTCAATTTGTGACAGATCATTTTTTGTATTTCAAATTTGAAGATATTAAAGAAAATCCAGCAGCAGTCTTGCTCAAAATACAAAAGCAATTCAAGCTAGATTTTGGAGAAAAGATGAGTCACAAAATCAACATGAATGCCTCCAGTCAACGTGAACATTTCGCGTTAAGTGTGCTTCATAACTACTGCCGCTCCCCAATGAAACTAGCAACCTCAGCCCTATTAGGTGTAGTTTGAAAGGCTATTTTTTATTTGGTGGTCTTAGGAACTTATTGGGAATAGGTTTGCTATCTTATCTATCTCATCTAGGAATCGCTCTATCAATCGCTTTACTGGTAGTGATGATAGTGGGTTTTTCACTCTATATCGCTCAAGTCCGCTTCTTTGTTGGATCAGTAGACCTATTAACCATTGGCAAAACATTTGTGGTTGTGTACATTCTTAACAGAACTCTGCTTTGGGGTATACATGAAAATTGGGGGTTAGCAATTTACTACGCCCAATTCATTTCAATCGCCTTACTAACAACAGGCAGTTTTATCTTTCTAAAACGCCGCCGAAACACCTTAAAGCAAACTAAAAAAGCAATTAATCCAAAAAATAAGTATTAATTGTGTGAGATGCGCATGATAAGCCAAAAAATTATAGTCGTTTCATTTTCTATCTCGGCCCTTATCGTCACACTATTATGTTTTGCATTTCAGCCGCAATGGAATACCAATGACGACATTGCCATGTCAATGGTTGCACATGGATATGGTCTAGCCGCGTACGGTTCGCCTAATTTAGTTTTTTCTAATGTCATCTGGGGATATTTAGTACGCACTATCCCAGAAATAAATAGTGTTTTAGGCTATTCAATAGCAACACTGAGTATGATTGTGTTAGTTGGTACGGCGTTGATCTATGGACTTTTAAGCCTTAACGTCAACCTAATCACCACGCTAGCACTTGCTGTACTTCTACTCACGCGCCCCGTTTTATTTCCGCAATTCACTATTAATAGTGGTTTACTTATGGTGGCGGCCGTTATTTGTTGGCAGTTATACCCGATTAAACAGCATAAACTTCCATTGCTTGCTGGCTGTATGCTAGCCTATTTAAGTTACCTAATTCGAAGCAGAGAAACCCTGCTAATACTTATCCTCGCTTTACCCTTAATTGATTGGCGGTATTTTTTTTCAAAAAATACCGCAAAAATTGCTTTTTTAACCCTGCTAATGGCCATCGCTATTTCAGCATTGATTGATAGGCAACATTATTTAGGAAGTGAATGGCAAGCCTTCAAAACGTTTAACTCACTACGTGCTAGTTTTACAGATCACGATGCGGGAACCTATCTAAAACAGCACCCAGACATTTTGGCACAACATCACTTTAGCCCTAATGATGTAGATCTATCCACGGCTGGTTTTTTTATTGATCCAACGATTGGAAACCCGATAACCTTACAAGCCATGATTAACGAATTAGGCCCCCTGTCAAAGCAAAACGATTTAATCACTAAAGCCGCTGAAGGCTTAAAAAAAATAGGGCATCCTGATTTACTACCGCTTTTTGCAGTTGCATTTTTATTACTTATTTTACACCCCAATAAACGGTTATTCTTATCCTGGATACTTGTTATTAGTGCCATCGCTATAATAAGCACTTTAGGTCGTCCAGGGGTTTTACGCGTTTATATCCCCATGGTGAGTTTGCTGGTCATTGCCCCTTTCTTCTTTACACAAGATGAAAACATGACCCGAAATCGACTTGCATCCGTCATCATTATAATCAGCAGCCTTTTTAACTCGTCAACCGTGCTAACAAAAAATCAATCCGCCTCTAGCACTTCTGAACGCGTCCGACAAAACACAAAAGAATTTCCGCACTCCCCAGTCATTCTCTGGGGTACAAACCTGCTAATACATAGCTATCCAGTCCTAAAACAATCACCATCAGCACTGTCTTATCAACTCAATGGCTTAGGCGTATTTAATCTAGCCCCCTATTCAGTCGCCACTGCTGAAAAGAAATTACACAACCCAATTGATCAACTGATGAGTGAAGCAGGACTCTCAGTCATAACGCCCCAATATCGCATAGGTTTACTGCAAAATTATTGTAAAGAACACTTTAATGGCGATTTAAAATATCTTTCCAACACACCATTCGGTGAGCTTAAATTACAAAGACTCAAATGTGAGCTGAAAGAGTGAAAATTTACACCTATCGGGTCGCTTTATTTCTTTATATTCTCCTGTTTAGCCTACTGACATATACCTATTGGGGTAACGGGGAAGTGGTAGGGCCAAACCGCCAACTTGTAGATTTATCAGCTTACGATAAAACAAGTGATACACCCATCGAAAACCGTAAATTTGGTGATTTCACCCAGAGCTTTATTCCGGAAATTTCTGTACACCTCAAAGGAGATCGCTCAAGCTGGCTAACACTTTGGAATAAGCAGAATGAACTAGGCAGACCGCTCTATCATTTAGGTGGATTTAGTCGTGCATATAGTCCCGCGCTTATTCTTTCAGCCCTTGTCGACAATCCGTGGCAATACATTACGATCATTTCTCTCTGGAACGCTTTCTTAGCCGGATTATTCATATTTCTGTATTGCCGAGAAATTGAATTAAATCCACTCGCGGGGCTTATCGCCGCGATGACTTTAGCCAGTTCACCTTTTTTTATGTATTGGATGAGTTTCCCCACATTTCTGGCTATCTTCTGCTGGGCAGCCGGCGCACTTTGGGCTGTGACACGCTTAGCAAAAAAGCCCGAACTATTCGCATGGACACTACTGGCATTTAGCACCTACAGTTTGCTATTAACTGCGCGTCCACAAGGTGTCATTTATCAAATTTATTTATTAATAGGCTTTGCCCTAGTTAAGCTTTTTTATCGTTGGAAAGTTTCTCCAGCAAACGCCTTGCAATATCTCGGCATTTTATTATCCGCTACCCTAGTGGGAGCAATGCTCACACTACCCATCCACACCGATTTATATTATTCAACACAAGACTCTTTAAGAACCACGACAGATCATTCTTTTTTTACGGCTGTTTTACCCAAAATATCGACACTGACCGAACTCTTCCGTTTTAGTGTGCTTAGCACCACACCTGAGTTATTTGGTAATCCTAGCACACCAGACTTCCCCTTAAATTATAACGGCCTCAGCCTAACACCCATCTCACTCTTCTTTTTAAGCATGAGTGTATTGACCGTATTCAAAAAAACCTGGGGCTGGTGGCTGGCTGTAGTTGTCATTTGCCTATTTACGTTTAATTCAGCGTTTTATACACTAGGTTTAAACTATCTTGGTTTTAACCTATCCCGTAGCAATCCATTAGGAAGCATCACCTTACCACTCACCCTCATCATTGCGTATAGTGCCGATGCGCTCATTAAACGGTCTAGATCCAAAACACTAT
The DNA here is from genome assembly GCA_903918335.1 of uncultured Methylococcaceae bacterium. Taxonomy (GTDB): domain Bacteria; phylum Pseudomonadota; class Gammaproteobacteria; order Methylococcales; family Methylomonadaceae; genus Methylobacter_C. The sequence goes on from CAIXDX010000212.1 coordinate 25,015, forward strand.
CATCAGCAATATACATTGCCGTTGCAGTCGTTCTGGCAAGCATCAGTGCTGGCGTGTATTTTGGCTTTAGCCAAACAATTCCTATCCACTGGGATATAGTTCTGCTTATGCTAATACTGCTTGGATTATTAGCCGCTCAACATCAAAAAACATGTCCTCACCTAGTGTTAGCAGCCCTTATCTTAATGCTAGCCACCTTAGCATACCCTCTGATGCAACACCAAGACCCTAGCTCCATAGCCACGACCTCCCCTTTAGTCGAAAAAATACGGGCAAACGTGCCAACTGACTCCCGTTATGCTATCGCCACACCAGGTTTATCGATGCTACCACCCAATATTAATGCTGAACTAGGCATCGCATCTATCCATAGTTACAATAGCCTGTCTTCAAAACGTTACCACCGATTAATTGCTGCCTTAGGTGGAGAAGTGCAAACCTATGGTCGCTTAAATACCAGCATCTCGCCAGATTACAACAGCCCACTATTTTGGATGAGTAATATCAGTGTAATGCTATCGCCCACCAAGCTCTATCATGAAAATCTAGCCTATATAGGGGAAGAATCAGGTGTATATCTATACAAAGTCATTGCACGGATGGGAGAAAGTCTGCAAATTCTTGCGACAAGCCACACTATTGAAGAGGATCTACACATAAAAGACCCTCGAATAGTATCCAGTCATACCCCCGTGAAACGCATCGACCAAGGCGATTTACTCGAATTTGAAGTCGTACCCAGTGTTGAATCCGTATTAATTCTGAGCCAAAAATATCATCATGACTGGCAAGCGGAAGCATTCGTTCAATCTCACTGGACGTCAGCCAAAACCACTGTCATAAATGGTGTATTTCAGGGGGTACTGATACCTAAAGACGCACAATGCGTGCGTCTGCAATTTAAGCCTTATGTGCGATACGCATGGATCGCGCACGTTTTTTGGTTAATCATGATAAGTTTAATTGGATTTAAAACCTTAAAGAAATGAAAAAACAACGTATCCCCTTTAACAAACCCCACATGACGGGCAAAGAATTGCATTACATCGCGCAAGCTCATTTTAATGGTTGCTTAGCCGGTGATGGTCCCTTTACCAAAAAATGTCACGCCTGGTTAGAAGCTCGAACCGGAAGCGCTAAATCTTTATTAACGCACTCGTGTACCGCCGCGCTAGAAATAGCGGCTTTATTGCTAGATATTCAGCCGGGCGATGAAATCATCATGCCGTCTTATACATTTGTCTCCACAGCAAACGCCTTTGTCTTGAGAGGTGGCGTTCCGGTGTTCGTAGATATCCGAGCAGATACCTTAAATTTGGATGAGCGCTTAATTGAAGCCGCTATTACACCCCGCACCAAAGCCATTGTGCCTGTGCACTATGCGGGTGTCGCTTGTGAAATGGATACCATTATGGCTGTCGCTAAACGCCACTCTCTTAAAGTGGTTGAAGATGCCGCACAAGGAGTAATGGCCTGCTATAAAGGCCGCGCTTTAGGCAGTATTGGTGATTTAGGTACCTATAGTTTCCATGAAACCAAGAATGTAATTTCTGGAGAAGGTGGCGCATTATTAATCAATGATCCCGATTTAGTTTTGCGTGCGGAGATCATTCGGGAAAAAGGCACAGACCGTAGTCAATTTTTTCGAGGTGCAGTGGATAAATACACTTGGCAGGAAGTGGGGTCTTCTTTCTTGCCCGGCGAATTAACCGCCGCTTTTCTGTGGGCGCAGTTTGAAGAAGCGGATCGAATCACTCAAGACCGTCTAACCAGTTGGCAACGTTATCACGCAATGCTTGCACCTTTAGAAGCAGAAGGCGTTCTGCGTCGGCCTATCGTGCCTCATGATTGTCAACACAATGCGCACATGTATTATGTAGTACTGCCGCCTGAAATTGATCGTCAACGTGTATTAGATGAGTTTAAACGCAATGACATCGGCGCTGTTTTCCATTATGTGCCTTTACACTCTTCACCTGCTGGCCAACAACATGGACGAGCGGATGGAGAGCTAATTATTACTAACAGTTTAGCTGAGCGTTTAATTAGATTACCACTGTGGATGGGTATTACTGAAGATCAACAAATTGAAATTGTAGCCGTACTTAAAAAAATCACACACACCGCTAGGCGTATGTGATTAGTAGTGGGTTTATTAAATAACTATTTTAGAGATGGGTTGACAGAAATCTGTCGTGCCAGCAGAAGAAATACTAGCGACCTTAAACTCATACATCTGGCCAGGAATAAGGTTTTGAATTAAACACGTA
>CAIXDX010000213.1 GCA_903918335.1 uncultured Methylococcaceae bacterium
AGTTTTCGCTATCTTACTGAACAATCAAGTGGTAAAGTTGGCTTAGAATACATGCCTTCGGATGCTCGACTTAATAATCAATCAAGATATCTTGCTGCTTTTAAAGACAGCACAACAATAAGTCCCCATATTAAATCTAATATTGATTTAAATTATGTATCAGACGCAACTTATTTTGCACAATTAGGTAGCGCATTATCGTTTTCCAACTATAACTATCTTAAAAGTTCGGCGGATATTGGTTATGTCAGAGAAGGCATTAACTTTAACACATCATTTGTCAGCTATGAATCAATCAACACTACAACAACAAATGTTGTTTTACCTTACCGTGTTTTACCACGCATCAATTTAAACTTAGACCATAGTTTTAAATTTATGCCATTAAATACTACAATGGAAAACGAATATGCTTATTTTTCACAAACCAGCTTAGTCAGTGGACAACGTATTAATACAAAACCCTCTTTCAGCATACCCCTACAAACAGCCAATTCATATGCTTATTTAACCCCTAAATTTTCTGTTCAACAAACCAACTACGATTTGACAAATATATCACCGAAACAAGCTAGTCTCGGGATGACGAATTCCATATCTAGAACGGTACCTATTTTTTCGACGAACGCAGGATTAAGTTTTGAGAAAAATGTATCTTTGGGTGATTCGAAATATTTACATACGCTAGAACCCAAATTGTTTTATTTGTATGTGCCTTATGTGAACCAAGAAAATTTACCTGTATTTGATTCAGCACTCTATGACTTTCAATTCAGCTCCTTATTCAGAGAAAATAGTTATAGTGGAACTGATCGCATTCAAAATGCTAATCAAATTTCTACTGCGATAACCTCACGATTGATTGATGATAATACTGGGTTAGAAAAATTAAAATTAGATGTGGGTCAAATTACTTATTTCGAAAACCGTAAAGTATCTGCTACCTTACTTCAACCAAATAATACCTATTTACCTTTAGGTCAAAGCACGGGGCACTATTCAAATTTAGTCACTGAATTATCCAGTCAATTTTCACGACAATTATCAGGCACTTCTGGTGTGCAATGGAACCCGCAACAAAATCAAATTCAAAGAATTAACGCGGCAATTCATTATAGATCCCCAACCAATGAAATCGTCAATGTTGGCTATATATACCGAAAAAACCCACTTTATCCAAATCACAGTTACGACATTACCCAAACTGACAACTCTTTTCGTGTCCCTGTGTATGATAATTGGTCAATCATGGGACGCTTTCAATATTCTCTCTTATACGGCAGAACACAAGATGCGTTATTCGGTATTGAAAAAGAGAACTGTTGCTGGAAAGCACGTATTGCGCTTAGACATTACACAAATAATATTTCTACAAACGGAACCCCTATTGCAGCTAACACGTTAGCGGGTACCTATCAAAATGGTATCTTTTTTGAATTTGAACTAAAAGGTTTAGGGGCTTTAGGCGACGATATGGATACTTTCTTACAAAAAGAAATTTATGGATTTCAAGGATCACAAAATTAATGATTAAACACGTATTAAAAACCAGCCTCATATTGTTACTCTGTAGCTATTTTTTAATTAATAGTCACACCGCCTTAGCAGAAGTACTGGGTAAAATTGCTGCCGTTGTTGAAGATGACGTGATCCTTGAGCAAGAACTTGATAAAGAAGTTGCCGTTATTGCACAGCGAATTCAGGCTAGTAATACTCCCATGCCTCCTGAATCAGTCATACGTAAACAAGTTTTAGAAAAATTAATTATCGACAAACTACAACGTCAATTAGCAGAAAAGGCAGGCATCAATGTAACCGAAGAGATGCTAAACAACTCAGCTGCTGACATTGCATCGCGCAACAATATGTCTTTAGAAAGCTTTAGAGAAGAACTTCAGAAACAAGGTCTATCTTATAAACAATTTTTAGAGAACATGCGTAACGAGATTATTATTAATCAATTACGCGGCAGAGAGATTGGTGCTCGTATCAAGGTGACGGAAAGAGAAGTCGATCATTTTCTAGAAACTCAAGATGCCATTAGTCCTGAATCCGTACAATATCATTTAGGACACATTCTTATCGCTGTGAAAGAAGGGGCTTCAGCAACTGAAATACAAAAAGCAGAACATAAAGCCGAAACATTGGTACACAATTTAAGAGCGGGGCAAGATTTTAGCCAAGTTGCCATGGCTGAATCGGAAGATGGTAATGCCTTAAAAGGAGGGGATCTAGGTTGGCGTACAGCAAACACGATACCAACTCTTTTTACTGACAAAGTTAATAAAATGTCTAAAGGTGAAATTGCCGACCCTATTCGTAGCCCTAGTGGTTTTCATATTATTAAAATGCTAGATATCAAAGGTGGCCTTGATGACCACACCATCACTAAAACAAAAGTTCGACATATTCTTATTAAAACCAATGAATTAGTAGATGATGATGAAGCTAAAAAACGCTTATTAGATATTAAAGAGCGCGTATTACATGGTGAAGACTTTGCTACATTAGCTCGCTCACATTCTGACGACAAAGGCTCAGCAATAAAAGGTGGCTCTCTAGATTGGGTTAATCCCGGCGACTTAGTGAGACCCTTTGAAGAAGCCATGAGTAAACTTGAAATCAACCAATTAAGTGAACCTATACAAACTCAATTTGGCTGGCATTTAATACAAGTGTTAGATAGACAAAACAAAGACAACACGACTGAGCATAAAAGAAACCAAGTAAAAGATGCAATTCGTAAGCGCAAAATTGAAGAAGAAACCGAACTATGGATGCGTAAACTTCGTGATGAAGCTTATGTAGAGATTTTTCCTTAAATTTAATTGCCTGTACATTAAACTTAATAGATTAAAAGCACAATCAATCACTCTTCTAATTAAAAGCCACATTTATAACAACTCATGAGCCAGATAGAAGATAAAGAAGCGCACTTAAAAGATAGATTACAAGAAGTACTAAATACACACAAATTAGATGCTGAGCTTAATTTTATATCCAGGCTCAGTACAGATTTATCTATTGACATTAATACCTGCGCGGCAGCTTTATTAAAGTTAATAAAAGCTACTGAACAATCGGCTCCATTACAAAACAACAACCTAAAACAAGCCGTACCAGCAAAGAAAAACAGCTCGTCATTAACCATTAAAATGGTACGTTACCGTCTTAACGTGGGTTCTGAACATGCCATCAATATCGAACAATTAAAAGAAACGTTAATTGAAGAATCAGGCGTTGATAAAAATAACATCAACAATATTAATATTCAGAAAACGTATACACTCATTGAACTACCTGATGAAATGCCACCCGATATTTTTCTACATCTAAAATCTGTAGAGATTAATCAATGCAAACTTGATATTAAACGCCTTAAACCGCGTAATAATAAAAGAAGAGGCAACAACCATTTCAGAAGAAATCGCAAACCTGATAATAATATCGACACCCATAAAACCAAATCTGTTAACAGCAATATAACTCAAAATACTAATTAACAAACCATAGCTAAGTGATATGACAAACACACCCTTACTAGGTTGGCGAGAATGGGTAGGCTTACCTGATCTCAATATTGCGAAAATAAAAGCAAAAGTCGATACCGGTGCAAGGTCATCTGCCCTACATGCTTTTATGCTTGACCCTTATAAAAAGGGGAATGAAGAATGGATCATGTTTGCCCTACACCCTGAACAAGGCAATACAGATCTCATCGTTGAATGTCATGCCCCCATCAAAGATCGACGGATAGTTTCTGATTCTGGCGGACACAAACAAAAGCGCTATGTGATAGAAACCCAACTGATATTAGGCCAATCTTCTCTAACAGCGGAAATAACGTTAACGAATAGAGATAGCATGCTTTTTAGAATGCTGTTGGGACGCACAGCTCTAAATAATCATTATTTAATAGCCCCCTCTAAGTCCTTTTTACAAGGGGAGCCTAAATATATTGATCAGGTTTAAACTAGTACAACTGATTTACTATCAGTATAAATCCTAAATTATAGCAACACTCGCTCAATACCTCCCTTAGAGGCATGCTTAATATAATTCTTTAACCAATCTTTACCCAGCACATGTCTGGCAATTTCTACCACGATGTAATCAACTTCTAATTGCTCAACATCATTCTCAAAACGCTTTAAGCCTTGCACACATGAAGGACAAGAGGTCAGCATTTTTACAGGCCCTTCATGACCTTCCGCTTTCATTTTACTGGTATTCTTCTGTAATTCAGCCGCTTTACTATAACGCACTTGCGTTGATATATCAGGTCTTGCAACAGCCAAAGTACCCGACTCTCCGCAACAGCGTTCAGATTTAGCGACAGTAGAACCAATTAAACCATTAACGGTCTTCATCGCATCTTGTTGCTTTAAAGGGCTATGACAAGGATCATGATACAAATACTGAGCACCGTTTACACCTTCTAATTTAACGCCCTTTTCTAATAGATATTCATGGATATCGATCATCCGACAACCTGGAAAAATCTTCTCAAACTCATAATCAAGTAATTGATCTAGACAAGTCCCACAACTGACGACAACCGTTTTAATATCTAAATAATTAAGTGTATTTGCCACCCGATGAAATAAAACTCGATTATCAGTCGTAATTTTCTGGGCTTTATCAAACTGACCCGCCGCACGCTGTGGATAACCACAACATAAATAACCCGGTGGTAATACAGTTTGCACACCAATTTCATACAACATAGCTTGCGTCGCTAAGCCCACTTGTGAGAACAAACGCTCAGAACCACACCCAGGAAAATAGAATACCGCTTCAGAATCTGCCCGCGTTTTAGAGGCATCACGAATGATAGGCACGATCTCATCACTCTCGACCCCTAATAAAGCCCTAGCTGTCTTAGACGGCACATTATCAGGCATTTTACGATTAGTAAAATGTAGAACAAACTCCTGCATCGCCGGCTTACCCGTCGACGAAGGTGGCTGTGCCAACTGCGCTCTGCCCCAAGGTCTTAAGAAAAAGTTACCGATACGCTGTGCTTTGTAAGCCCACTCAATCAAGAACTTTCGCATTATCTTAATGCTATTAGGACGGCTCGTTGACAAGAAAGCAATCGCTGCCGTTTTAACAGGGTTAAAACTTTGCTTACCCATTTTGCGCAA
>CAIXDX010000214.1 GCA_903918335.1 uncultured Methylococcaceae bacterium
ACAGTGGGTGATGCTATCGCTGACTATAATATGATCGAAGATGGCGACCAGGTCATGGTGTGTCTATCAGGCGGTAAAGACTCCTTTACCATGCTCGATGTGTTAATGAATTTACAAAAGACCGCGCCGGTTAATTTTGAAATTATTGCAGTGAATCTTGATCAAAAACAACCAGGATTTCCTGAGCATGTATTGCCTGCTTATTTGGAATCTATTGGTGTGCCCTATCATATTATTGAGAAAGACACTTATAGCGTGGTTAAGCGTGTCATTCCAGAAGGTAATACGACTTGTGGTTTATGTTCTCGTTTACGTCGTGGTACTTTATATGGCTATGCCGAATCGAATGGCGTTACAAAGATTGCCTTAGGCCATCATCGCGATGATATTTTGGAAACCTTTTTTCTTAATATTTTTTATGGTGGCAAACTGAAAGCAATGCCGCCTAAATTATTAAGTGATGATAAAAAAAATATTATTATTAGGCCTCTAGCTTATACGCGTGAGAAAGATATAGAACGATTTTCTGCTTTTAAAGACTTTCCTATTATTCCCTGTAATTTAAGTTGTTCTCAGGAAAACCTGCAAAGACAAGCTATGAAAATGATGCTGACAACTTGGGATAAACAATTTCCTGGGCGTCTGGAAACTATCTTTACCAGTTTGCAGAATGTTGCTCCGTCACAGTTAGTGGACAGAAATTTATTTGATTTTGTTAACTTGATGCAAGAAACAAAAACAGAAGAGAGATCCCAATCAGATCAAGCTGGGTTAGACGCATTAGCATTTTAAAGTAAGAATTCGTCTTTACTGGTAGAAACAAACGCCACAACCCAAATGCCTGATTTTTCTCATTCATAGATATGAGTAACTCTTTGGTTTTTGTATAATTTAAATAATGACTCGTGCACATCAATGACCCCCATACAATACATTAATACCCCTGATCAATTAACGATACTTTGCGAACAGATAAGAAAGGAGTCTTGGTTAGCACTGGATACAGAGTTTTTACGTGAGAAGACTTATTATCCAAAGTTTTGCCTATTACAATTAGCGACACCAGAATGGGTGGCTTGTGTTGATCCTATTGCCTTGTCTAATTTAGATGAGTTGTTTGATGTGCTTTACAGCGCAGATATAGTCAAGGTTTTTCACTCTTGTCGTCAAGATTTAGAGATTTTCTTTCAAGCGTCAGGTAAGTTACCTTCGCCTATTTTTGATACGCAAGTAGCTGCGCCTTTATTAGGCTTCCAAGATAATCCTGGATACGCCATGTTAGTATCAAGCTTTTTAGGCGTTAATCTTAATAAAGCGCATACCCGAGCTGATTGGAGTAAGCGTCCCTTAACGCCAGCAGAAATTGAATATGCTGCGGATGATGTGATTTATCTATGTAAGATTTATCAAATCATGGTGCAAAAATTGACTGAACTAGACCGTATTGACTGGTTAATACAAGACTTTGCTGATTTATCAAATCCAGATCACTATAAAGTAGATCCTGAAAAAGCTTGGTTTAAAGTTAAAGGTAAAAACAAATTAACAGGAAAGCAACTGTCAATTATTCAGACATTAGCCGCGTGGCGTGAGAAAACTGCTCAAGCAGAAGATCGACCTAAAAGTTGGTTGTTGCGTGATGAATTATTATTTGATTTAGCTAAGTTACAACCCGAAACAGTGACAGAATTAGCAGGTGTTAGAGGGATTAATGAGCGATCGGTTAATCGATATGGTAAAGAATTGTGTCAATTAATTACCGATGCAAAGAATCGTCCGCCTCAATCGCTAAATGACAAGGATAGGTCGGCAAAGAAAACTCAGCAAGAAGAGGCTATCTTAGATATTTTGACGGCTTTGGTTAGGGTGCGAGCAGAAGAAAATGCACTTAACCCTAGTATTCTAGCCACTCGAAAAGATTTAGAAGATTTGTTGTTAAATGGTGATGAAGAATTACCGTTGTTACACGGCTGGAGATTTAGCATGGCGGGTAAAGAGTTAGTTGGTTTGATAAAAGGCGAGTTATTGTTAGGGATAGACCACGATAGATTGGCAATCATTGAAAAATAATTAAAACGAATTGATTTAAATTGCGCAAGTGATGCTTGCTCTGGTGAGTTGGCTTATAATACCGAAGTTTTTTATGTTTATATTGGGAGTTAGAATGAAAAAAGTTACATTTATTGCAGCAGGTTTAATGTTTTTATTTGCTGCTGTTGCTCATGCACATGGTCCTGTTCGTCAAAAAGCGGAAGAACAAATTACTATCAATGCACCTGCTGAAAAAGTTTGGGCTTTAATCAAAGACTTTGGTGATATGTCTTGGCACCCACTTATTTTTAGCACAACTATTAATGGTGGTAACACTAAAGGTGCAACTCGCGTTTTAACTTTAAAAGATGGTGGCACAATCACTGAAGAGTTAAAAAAATATGACGAAGCTAAAATGTCATATGCTTACAAAATTACGGATATCAGTATTGCAAAAACTATTGTGCACGCTGGCGTAGAAGAAAAAGTACCTGCATTACCTGTCGATAATTACTCAGCAAGCATTGAAGTAGAAGCTAAAGGTGCAACCACTGTGGTTTCTTGGACTGCAGGTTATTACCGCGCATACACAAACAACAATCCTCCAGTAGAAATGAACGAAGAAACAGCTAATGCTGCTGTAAATGAAGTGCTTAAAACTGGATTGTTTAACCTTAAAGCACTTGCTGAAAAGTAAGGATTCAATCGGTGTTTTCTAAAAAATACCCAGTGGTAGCGACATTAGTCGTTACCACTTTTTTTTGCACGTCACTAGTCGCTAGTCCTTTTGCTTATATTAGTAATCAATTGGATGATAGTGTTTCTGTTATTGATACTCTGCAAGGTAAAGTCGTTGGCAACATTGGTGTGCAAGGTAAACCTGCGGGTGTGGCCGTATCTCCCGTTGGACATAAAGCTTATATCAGTACACCGGAGGCACATGGATTTGCTGTTATCGATACCAAAAAACAAGCTGTTATAAATACAGTACCCGTCAGCGAAGGTGCATTAGGCATTGCCGTGAGTGCTGATGGTAAATACATTTATGTTGCCGATTGGTATAACAATAATATCGATGTGGTAGATGCGGAGAGTTTAAAAGTAATTAAAACAATTGCCGTAGGTAAGTCGCCATCGGGTTTAGTAGTGAGTCCTGATAATAATTGGTTATATGTCGCTAATCGCTTGAGCAATTCGGTTTCGAAGATTAATTTAGACAGTTTAACGGTGGTTAAAACTACTTTTGTAGGTACGCATCCTTTTGGCTTAACCATAGATTCAACTGGACAGCGCATTTATGTAGCCAATGTACAGAGTGATGATGTTTCGGTTTTAGAAACGAGAAGTTTACAAAATATTGCAACTATTAAAGTGGGTACTTTGCCTTATGCAACTGCTTTAGCTTTAAATGACTCGCGATTATTTGTTACTAATCAAGATGATGGCTCTGTTTCTGTGATTGATACACAGACCTTAAAGAATATTGGGTTAATAGAAGTGGGCACTAAACCAGAAGGTATTAATACGCATCCTAATGACCGTCATGTTTATGTCGCCAACTGGTTTGATAATACTGTTTCGGTTATTGATGCTAAAAAAATTAAAGTAATTGATACTATAAAAACAGGTAAAGGTAGCCGAGCTTTTGGTCAGTTTTTTGGTAAATAATACTTATCCATTATAGATCGTCCCTTAGGCGATTAATTAATAATTAATGAGAGAATAAAATGGCTGAAACAGTGGATGAATTAACGGTAACGTATGAAGATGGTGGGATTGAAACCGTTAAAGAACTGGATAAAAAGGTTTTAACTAAAGGTGCTTGGGCAACCGTAATGTATCGTTATCAAGACTGGAATCGTGCTAAAGAAGAATACGGTCCTGATAAATATACCATTCGTCGTTATCAAAAACGTAATGGCGAGTACCAACAAAAATCAAAATTTAATATATCAAGTAAAGATCAAGCAAAAAGTATTATTGCCGCTTTAGAAGACTGGGTAGCACTAGAAGATTAAATCTTATGTTTTTTTACCGCAGGTGGAGACTAAGTTATGCAAGCACAACGCGGATTTTTTATACAATTTCTACACTTGGCCGGTCCTTTTTGGAGTTCCGATAATAAGGTAGTCATTCGCCAGAAAACAATAGTATTAATCAGTTTAACTGTACTGCAAATGGTACTTGCAGTTATTATCACTGAATGGAGTGCCGCACTATTTAATGCTATTGAACAACACTCCATGTCTGAGTTGTTGACACAAATAAGTTATCTTATTTTAATCTTTATAAGTAGTTTAGCGGTGACGGCTTATCACTTAAAAGTGAAACGTCAGATACAAATTGCTTGGCGGGCTTGGTTAACTGAGCGAGTGATCGGACAATGGATGGACAAAGGCCGTCATTATCAGGTGACGCACATACAGACTGCTGAGCATGATAATCCGGATGGACGTATTGCCGAAGATATCAGAATTGCAACGGATGAAGCGATCACCTTATCGCATTCTTTATTTTACAGCGTATTATTGTTGATTAGTTTTACTGAGATACTTTGGACGCTTTCTGGCCGAATTGAGCTAAATTTGGGCTTGTTCACATTACCTATCTCCGGTTACTTAGTCATTGTGGCTATTATTTATTCATCCGTAGCTTCGGTTTTAGGTTGGTGGGTAGGGCAGCCGTTAACCATAGCCACTAATGTCATGCAAACAGCAGAAGCGGATTTTAGATTTGGTTTGGTTAAAGCCAGAGAACATTCTCAGGCCATTGCTTTGATTCATGGTGAGAGAAATGAGAAAAAACGTTTTCATGATTTTTTTCAAAATATCACTAAAGCTTACAATCATCAAACCAACGCTTGGTCAAATATCTTAGTTTTTAATTCAGGTTATTCAGTATTATCAATGGCTTTTCCTATATTGATAGCAGCGCCCAGATATATTTTGGGTAGCATCACCTTAGGCGCTTTGATGCAATCGGTACAGGCGTTTCAACAGGTGTCTACTGCATTATCTTGGCCTGCTAATAATATGGCAGCAATTGCGCAATGGCGTGCATCTGTTGAGCGTGTTTTGAGTCTAGTAAAAGCATTGGATGATTTAGAGACTGAAATAGCAAGACCAGATCCACAAAGAATTCTAATTGAAAAGCCAGAACAAAATGTTTTAGTGTTTGATGATCTTTGTTTGTCAAAACTGAATGGAGAGGTTGTCTTATCCCATTTAAATGAAAGCATTGCCCAAGGTGAACATATTTTAATTAAAGGCGATATGGTAAATGGATCAAAACTATTTAAAGCCATTGCCGGGCTTTGGCCTTGGGGTTCTGGTCGTATAGAGTTGCCAGATGGCGATCCTATGTTTTTTATGGCACCGCGCCCTTTCTTACCAGATGGTACTTTAAGGGCCGCAATCTGTTATCCCTGTTTGCCAGAAGGCTGTCGAGCAGTCTTGTTAGATAGTTTTTTTAAACTAGCGGGGCTAGAGGCGTTATTAGCGCAATTAGATCAAGTGGATGAATGGGACAAAGTCTTAACTCGAGAGCAACAACAACGCTTAGGTATGGTGCGCTTATTGCTATACGCGCCCAAATGGATTTTAATTGAAGAGGCTTTTGACTCGTTAGATCCAGAAAGCGAAGCTTTAATGTTGCGGATTATTTGTCAGCAATTACCCGATGCAACTTTGATAATTATGTCTAATCAACCGACAGCAGAAGCTTTTCATACCCGGCATATTGTTTTATAAGTGCCTTGATAATGTCTAAGCAACCCATTTTAAAACTGCGCGGTGTTAATTTAGGGGGGTGGTTGGTCTTAGAAAAATGGATGACGCCCAGTCTATTTGAGGGATTACAGGCCGTTGATGAAACCAGTTATTGCATTGAATTAGGTGAACTTGCAGGGCAGACCTTAAAGGCTCATTGGCAAGATTTTATTACGATTAAAGACTTTGTCTGGTTGGCCAGTATAGGCGTTAATGCCGTTAGAATTCCGATTGGACATTGGATCTTTGGTGATGATTACCCCTATCATCCTGCATATGGTGACTGCCGATACCCCTATATTAAAGGGGGTATAGATATTTTGGATCAAGCGTTTGCTTGGGCAGAGCAATACGGTTTAAAAGTCGTGTTAGATTTACATGCCGCCCCAGGGTGTCAAAATGGCTTTGATAATGGCGGTATTGTAAATGTCTGTGATTGGCCTATTAATCCTTCTTATATCGATTATTCCTTAGACGTTTTAGAACGCCTTGCTAAGCGCTATCAATACAATTCAGCGTTACACGCGATTGAAGTACTCAATGAACCGCGATGGGATATTCCTACGGATCTGTTAAAAACCTACACCCAAGACGCTTACCAACGGATTAGAAAATATTGTTCAGCCGAACAAGTGGCGATTGTCTTTCATGATGGCTTTAGATTATTTCATGAATATGAGGGGTTCTTAACAGCACCGACCTTTAGCAATGTCGTATTTGATATGCACCGTTATCAATGTTTTACCCAAGCGGATTTAGATTTAGATATATACGGACACATCAATAAAAGCATTAATGACTGGAAACAAGAGGCAGATGACGTTATCACCCATTCTGGGCGTGCCAGTTATATCGGTGAATGGAGTTTAGGGTTAGATTTAAAAACCGAAACTTTATGGCAACAAGGAGTGTTTGACTATCCCATAGACACTATTGATGAGTTTCATCGTACATTGATGTATAAAAGTTTCGCCGCCGCACAATTGCTTACCTTTGAGAAGTATATAGGTTGGTTCTTTTGGAGTTACAAAACAGAGGCAGCACCGGCTTGGAGTTTTAAAGACTGCGTTCAAAACGGCTGGTTACCAAGTAGGTTTTGAATACTTTGCCTTGATGTATATTAATGCCTAACATCTAAATCATATTACTTTTATGTAAAATATTCGTTCAACTTAGGAAAAGTAAATTCCCAAGTGGAAAACTGATAATTTCATTTAGGAACCCCTTTTTTCTATCTGGAAAAAGAAAAAAACCAAGCTGGAAAAGATTTTTCCTAAGTGGAAAAAGCAAAATTCCAAGTAGAAAAAGGAAAAATCCACTTAGCAAAGTCATTTTCCTAAGTAGGAAAAGCAAAAACCCAATTGTAAAAAAGCTTTTTACACTTGGAAAATCCATTTTCCCAAGCGTAAAAGTGACTTTTCCAACTGATGAAGTTCAGTTTCCTAAACAGCTAAAGTAAAAGACTAAAGGATTTAATAGAAATACAATAATTCAATAGGCGCAATTAAAGATAATTTGCCTTTCTGTTAGGACCAAGTCGATGGCTTTGCAATGACCTATTACATATAACTTGGCACAGATTCTATATCAAAATTCTGCCTAACTATAAAGGTTGTGTTA
>CAIXDX010000215.1 GCA_903918335.1 uncultured Methylococcaceae bacterium
ACAAAGGCACCTCTGCTAACGTCAGCGGTACATATGGCAAAACATCAGAAACCAGCAACAGAGCCTGGGCTTTATATAGTGTTGTCTTAAAACACAACATCACCGATAAAACGCATTTGATGTTACAACACGACCATGGCTTTGCTGATGGCGTTATTACGATTGCTGGCAATACAACTACAGCCGAATGGTACGGCATCAACTCACATTTATATTACGACATCAAAGATAACCTGTCGGTCGGTATGCGTGCTGAATGGTTCCGAGATCAAAACGGGTTCAGAGTATGGTCTCCAGGCCGTATCAGCGCAGCCACTAATAGCACCGGCTATAGTTACGCCGCACCTGGAGCTAGCTACGCGTCCGGTGTAGGTGCCAGTTACTACGAGCTAACCTGGGGTGTAAACTGGAAACCAATGAAGTGGTTGAACTTACGACCCAACGTACGTTATGACTGGATTGATTCAACTGTAACAAACGCATCCGCATCTCCATTTGGTGGCCAAAAAGAACAAGTATTATTCTCAAACGACTTTACTATCACTTTCTAAGCCTACTGAGTTTAAATCTTGCCTATAAAAATGCGCCTCCGGGCGCATTTTTTTGCCCTAAAAATCCAAAGCACAACCTGCAACTCACATTACCCACACAACTCCAACTTTAATCGCATTATTTTGGTGCAAATAATTCTCTATGCACTAAAAAATCTCAGCAATTGTTCTGAGCTATCGCTAATATAGATCCCTTTTATCTATGCAATCTAAAGATTTAGCTGGCTTATCTTTAAACTTATCTAATTTGGTTCGATTCTTGCATTAATTTTAACTACATAACACTCAATAAACTTACCTTACAGGGGAAAACTATGACTGGAAATGCTGCTCGCATTCAAGCTGTTCAAAACATCACTAATCGTCAACCTACCGCAACCACATTCCCAGAGCCGTTATCGAGCCTATGGGCGAGCGATGTGTTTACGCTCGCTAAAATGAAAGAAAGTTTACCGAAAGAAGTTTTTAAATCAGTTAAAAAAACTATTGAAACAGGCGCTGAGCTAGACTTATCTGTTGCAGACGTAGTCGCTGCTGCTATGAAAGACTGGGCCTTATCAAAAGGCGCGCTTTACTACGCGCACGTTTTCTACCCTTTAACAAATGCAACGGCTGAAAAACATGATGGCTTTATTTCGGTACAAAGTGACGGCAGTGTTATCTCAGAATTTAGTGGCAAATTATTAGTCCAAGGTGAACCAGATGGCTCATCATTCCCTAATGGTGGCATTCGTTCTACTTTTGAAGCACGTGGCTATACCGCATGGGATGTTACCAGCCCAGCTTACATCGTAAACACAGACAATGGCGCTACTTTATGTATCCCTACCGTGTTTGTGTCATGGACTGGTGAAGCCTTAGATAAAAAAACACCTTTGCTACGTTCAAATGCGGCAATGAACAAAGCGGCCACACGCGTATTATCGTTATTAGGCAATAAAGACATTGCACCCGTTAACTCTAGCTGTGGTGCAGAACAAGAATACTTTTTAGTGGATGCTAACTTTGTTAACAGCCGCCCTGACTTATTATTATCAGGTCGTACTTTATTAGGCGCTTCACCGGCTAAAGGCCAACAATTTGATGACCATTACTTTGGTGCGATTCCAGAACGCGTCCAAGTGTATATGCAAGATGTTGAGGAGCAACTGTATCGTTTAGGCATTCCTTCTAAAACCCGTCATAACGAAGTAGCGCCTGGTCAATTTGAAATTGCGCCTTTCCATGAAGCCGCTAACGTAGCGACTGATCACCAACAAATGATCATGACTGTGTTAAAAAACACCGCTAAAAAACATGGCCTGGTATGCTTATTACACGAGAAACCTTTTAAAGGCATTAATGGTTCAGGTAAACACGTTAACTGGTCTGTGGGTAACTCAACACAAGGTAACTTACTAGACCCAGGCAACACGCCA
>CAIXDX010000216.1 GCA_903918335.1 uncultured Methylococcaceae bacterium
AAATTTCCATTTTCTAGCCAGTCTAACTCAGCATCAGAGAAGCCTGCAATTATACGCATTTCTCGGTTAAAAGGCCCTTTGGGCTTACCCCCAAGATAATATTTATCTATAAGTTCTCGGTATTTAGCTTCGGGTTCTAGGTTTTGTTGAGAACATACATATTTAAACCAATAGGATCCTCGTTCAACATGGCCCACTTCATCATTTAAAATTCGAGTTAATAGCGTGACACTTGCATCATCTCCATGATGTTTAAATTTATTGATAATAGCGGGAGTAACATCTAAGCCCCGAGCCTCCATGCATCGGGGCACCATGGCTAATCGAGCTAATAAATTATCAGCCGTATCTGTAGCATGGTCCCAAAGTCCATTATGAGCTGGTAAATCACCGTAATTAAGTCCAAAAGATTTTAAGTGGACTCTGATTAACTCAAAGTGTTGTGCTTCTTCATCTGCTATACATAACCAATCTTGATAAAATTTGTCTGGTAAACCACGGAAACGATAAAGAATGTCCCATGCTAAATAGATGGCGACAAATTCGACATGCGCGATAGCATGAAAAAAAGCGGCGATGCCCTCGGGGCTGCCAAATTTGCGTTTAGGCATGTCTTTAGGAGCTAATAAATTAGGCTTATTGGGAAACTTAACTTGAGTGATGGGTGAGGAGTTTGATTCTGAGACAAAGCTTAATTTTCCAGATTGTAAATATTGCCACGCTTCATGTGTTCGCATTAATAACTCTTCAATTGTAGAGTTATGTAAACAATTTTCGGCAAATTTAAATACGTTTTTCATTGATCATAGTATGTAGGGTTAGGGCACTATGTTTATTATGTTTCTGTTATGACTGCAGCATTTTAATGACTGAGTTTATGAGGCTTATTATAGTATTTTTATCTGTATTTTTTCTGCGGTTTGTGTGGTTTTCTAATGTAGTTATGTGTTTTTAAGAGTGCTATGCTTGAATGTATTTTATGAGTTCGACTAAAATAAGTTTTGCTCTCTAATTTAAAAATATTCTATGTCTAAAGATATTCGCATTGAAAGATTCAGCGGCACCGCGTTGGCGCAATACATTCCTGAACTCGCCCGACTAAGAATTGAGGTATTTCGTGATTTTCCATATTTATATGATGGTGACTATGATTATGAGGAAAAGTATCTACAGACCTATATAGATACACCAGAAAGTGTCATTGTTTTAGCTTTTGATGGTGATAAAGTAGTGGGGGCTTCAACTGCTTTACCGATGAAGTTTGAAACGATAGAAATGAAACGTCCTTTTATTGAACATGGCTATGATTTAGAAGAGGTGTTTTATTGCAGTGAATCGGTATTAAATAAAAATTATCGGGGTTTAGGCTTAGGTGTTAAGTTTTTTGAACATCGTGAAGCGCATGCTGAATACTTAGGTGGATTTAAGCACATAACTTTTTGTTGTGTAGAGAGACCAGCAGATCATCCACGTCGACCTAAAGATTACGTGCCTTTAGATCAATTTTGGAATAAACGTGGGTACTTTAAGCATCCTGAACTTAAATCTGCATACACTTGGAAAGATCTAGATGATACCGAAGAAACTTCAAAACCAATGACCTTTTGGCTCAAACATGACCGTTAAAATTGCGACCGCTCAATACGATATTAGTTTTTTAGAAAATTGGGCGACTTATGAACAAAAAGTAACGCGGTGGGTGCAAGATGCGGTTGCTCAAGATGCAAAGATTTTGTTATTTCCGGAATATTTCAGTATGGAATTGGCATCTTTGTTTGAGCAAGATATTTATTCATCATTAAGCAAACAATTAGACGCGTTACAGTCGTTACATGACAATTTTGTTGATTTGTTCAAAAAACTAGCGATTAGCCATCAATGCCTTATCCAAGCGGGCACCTTTCCTGTTTTAGTAGAGACTGGCGATTATGTTAATCGTGCTTATTTGTTCAATGCTGCAGGCAAAGTTGATTATCAAGATAAATTGATGATGACGCGTTTTGAAAACGAACAATGGCTAATTACTGCTGGTAATGAGTTAAAGTGTTTCTCAACAGAATATGGAAAAATAGCCATTAATATTTGTTATGACAGTGAGTTTCCTTTACTCGCTAGAAAACAAGTAGAAGCGGGTTGTACGTTAATTTTAGTGCCTAGTTGTACGGATACCGTGGCGGGATATCATCGTGTAAAAATTGGTTGTCAGGCCAGAGCTCTAGAGAATCAGTGTTATGTAGTGCAGTCATCATTAGTTGGCAACGCGCCTTGGTCAGAAGCCGTTGATATTAATGTGGGGGCCGGAGCAATTTATACCCCCGTTGATAAAGGTTTTCCAGATAATGGTATTTTGTCTATAGGTGATTTTAATGCTGTGCAGTGGGTCTATGCAGACATAAATTTAGCGGCTTGTGCAACGGTAAGAGAAAATGGTCAAGTCTTTAATTATAGAGATTGGCCCTTGCAAACTAATGTTAGTAATCAAGTAATGCTTGATAGTTGAGATTGTTGTTTTTAAAAATGAGTTTTAATTTTGAAATGGCTAGGCACTGAACTTGTCTAACATGTTCTATACTAAAGTTTAAATCGGTGGCTATTTGGTCAAGTGTTTCGACATCATAGCCACAAAGCCCGAAGCGCCTACAGATAACGTTCTTATATTTTTGGGGGAGTTTTAAAACGCATTGCATCACATGTTCTTGCATCATACGCCTTTGTTCCAGCCTAGGGGGTTCTGATTCTTCTGTATCAGAAATATCTTCAATGTTTAAATTGTAAACTCGTTCGGTATTGTCAGTAGAAATCAGTTGCGTCATTAAAGCAAACTTCTTAACTTTTTCTTGCCTTATTCCCAAATAAGTCTCAGTTTCTTTAAAGGTAGGTACATAAGATAAGGTCTTTATCAATTTACATTTCGCTTTTTTATGTTGCTTTATTTCTTTTAAAATATGTGTTGGAATTCGAATAGTGTTGCCTTGATTCATAATCGCTAAATCAATAGATTGTTTTATCCAATACATGGCATAGGTAGTGAGTCTATTTCCTAGTTCTGGATTAAACTTATCAATGGCCTTTATTAATCCAATATTACCTTCTTGAATAAGATCTAAAAAAGATAACCCCCTATTCCTATAAAAGCTTGCTACTTTTACGACAAATCTGACGTTACTTTTGATTAATATCGCTCTAGCCGTTTGATCTCCCTTTAAATTGAGGATGGCATAGTTTTTTTCTTCTACTGCCGTAAGTAATGTTGTGCGAACTATTTCTTTTAAATAAAGTGAAGTGGTGCTAGACCCTTCAACGTTTCTAGGAGGGGGGCGAATTAGTTTCTTTTGTGAAACCTTTAAAGAGGATTTGTAAGTATTAATTGGATGCTCTTTAATAAATAAAGATGAGTAATTCTTGTGAAGGGGCTTAATTAATGTTTTATTCATCTTCAGATCCCGATAGCAATATGCTAGTTAGTTTTATAGATTAAAAAATTAATCGTAAAAACATATGATTAAGCTTCTATAGGTATTTAACTGTAACACTATTTTTAATTAAAAAAACACTTATTTCTGTGCAAGAGATAATTGTCTGGTAATTACAGTTATCTAAAAAGATAAAAACCGAGGTTTTAAAGGCGTTATAAAGAGACCTGTTGTTATTTATTTAATAAAACTTTTTTAGCTAAATTGATTTTCGCCGCTAAATAATCGGATCCTCCATGGTCAGGATGCATCTTTTGCATTAGTTTTCGATGTGCCACAATGATTTCTTCTTTAGACGCATTGACTTTTAATCCTAGGATTTCGAATGCTTCTTCTGTTGACATGACGTTTTCTTTTGAAGAGTGCTTTTGATAGTTTTGTGAGGATTTAGTGTTTGCTGTAGAAAAGTTCTGCCACGCTTTATGTAGAGAGGGTGCGTAGTTTAATAAAAGAGGTATTGCCCTTAAAACAAACGCAATTAATACTCCGATAAGAGCAAATAAACCATTTAAGTGTCCAGTCACACCTAAAAAAATAAAACCACTTCCCAATATAATAAGTGATGCTGTGCGAGCATATTTTGCAATCAGATCCGGTCGTGTTCTGAGAAAGGCTTTAATACATAGGTAGAAAATGGTAGCTAATATTAAAAATAGATAGATTCGAATCAATGTTTTCTCCAAGAATAATGCCCATCGAGCAATAATACCTTAGAATAAGCGATTGATCGATAACCGTACTATTATTAAAAGAACATGCAACAAACTCAAGTACCTTTATTAGGATTTGCTGCGGCTAGCGGAACCGGAAAAACAACTTTATTAGAACAAATAATTCCGCTTATAAAGGCGCAGGGTTTACGTGTAGGGTTAATTAAAAAAAGCCATCATAATATTCAAGTGGATCAACCGGGCAAAGATAGCTTTCGATTTCGCGTAGCGGGGGGGTCGCCTGTTATGTTATGTACATCTCATGGTCGAGTATTAATTACAGAGTTTTCAAAGTCAGCAGAGCCACATTTATTTGAAGAGTTACAGTTTTTTGACCAGTCCCAAGTGGATTTAATATTAGTAGAGGGATTTAAATCTGAATGCTTTCCTAAGATTGAATTACATCGTGCAGCAGTAAAAGAACCTTTACTCTATCTAAATGATCCTAATATTATTGCCTTGGCAACAGATAGCTTTCTGGAACTCCCATCTAATTTAGTTCAACTAGATATCAATCAGCCGAGAGCTATTACAGATTTTATTATTAAACAATTTATGGGCATTTTATGATTGATTTTTGTAGCCAAGAATCTAAGCCTTTATTAGAAGTTGAAGAGGCTATAGCAAAAATACTAGAAGCCATGCAAGTTGTTAAAGATCATGAAGTTGTCGATTTAAAATCAGGGTTAGGGCGAGTTTTAGCTCAGGATGTTTTTGCGAATGTCTCCAGCCCGCCAGAGAAAAACTCGGCGATGGATGGTTACGCTTTTTCTAGTAAAGATATTATTAATGGAAATGATTTTGCATTAACCCTTGTAGGCACTGCATGGGCGGGACGCCCCTACACAGATAAGATTGAAAGCGGTCAATGTGTACGTATTTATACGGGTGCAGTTTTGCCCGATGCGTTTGATTCAGTTATCATGCAGGAGCATGTAATAGTTAGTCATAAATTTATTCACTTTCCTGCAACTACTCAGCCCTACCAAAATGTTAGAAAAATGGGAGAAGATATTGCCTTAGCAGCTGCGGTGTTGGAAGCAAATAAAATCTTAAGTCCAATTGATTTAGGTTTATTAGCTTCTGTCGGAGTTGAAAAAATTGCCGTTAAACGTCAAATTAGAGTGGCATTCTTTTCTACTGGAGATGAGCTACAAACATTAGGTCAACCATTAGGCTCAGGTCAAATTTATGATAGTAATCGATATACGTTAAATGGTTTATTAACCGATCCTCTATACAGCGTGTCCGATCTTGGAGTGTTACCGGATGATCCGAATATTTTAGAAGCAAGTTTTATAAAAGCAGCCGAGCACTATGATGTCATTATAAGCACAGGTGGTGCTTCAGTAGGGGATGCCGATCATATTAAAGAAATTTTAACGCGTTGTGGAAACATTAATTTTTGGAAGCTTGCTATTAAGCCTGGCAAGCCTTTGGCCTTTGGAAAAATAGGAAACTGTCATTTTTTTGGTTTGCCAGGTAATCCAGTGGCTGTCGTGGTGACATTTCATTATCTTGTTGCGCCGGCATTAAGAAAGTTAGCTGGATTAGCGATAGCAAAAAAATTACAAATTACAGCAACTAGTTTATCAGACTTTAAAAAATCAGCTGGACGGCAAGAATACTTGCGTGGGATATTGACGCAAGATCCAAATGGTGAGTTTTTGGTAAGCTCAGCAGGTAAACAAGGCTCAAATATTTTAAGGTCCTTGAGTTTATCCAACTGTTATATTGTTTTACCAGTGGCTTGTGAGGGCGTTAACGCGGGTGATAAGGTTAGGGTGGATCTTATGCCTAGTGTAAGCATTATTTAGCAGAAACACACAGCGGAACAATTTGCCCCAATATGTTTAATGATTGGGGCTTAGATATTTTGTTTAAAAGGGTTAAACCTTTTTGACAAACTCTGATTTAAGCTTCATAGGCCCTATACCATCAATTTTGCAATCAATGTCATGGTCGCCGTCGACTAAACGAATCCCTTTTACTTTGGTGCCCACTTTAACAACGAGAGAAGTGCCTTTAACTTTTAGATCTTTAATCACGGTAATTGTATCACCGTCTTGTAATTCGTTGCCATTAGCGTCTTTTATGACCTTTGTATCGCTGTCATTGTCTGTCTGACTTACATCATTCCACTCGTGAGCACATTCGGGACAAATATTCATAGTGCCATCGTTATAAGTGTATTCTGAACTACACTTTGGGCAATTAGGTAGATTACTCATGATTATTTTTACTAATTAAGGTGATAAATTTAAAGGCCGTATTGTCTACGATTAGGGATATTAATGCTAGGCATTGATTAATATTTATGAAAAGTTTACTCTTTATTATTATCTCTTTATACCTTTACAAGCCACTTATTAAGTTGTGATCACTTTATTTCCTATTCCAGAAAACCATCCTCAGCGTTTTGTATTACACAATGAAGTGCATGCTCGAGCGCCTTTTATTTTAAAGTTGCCGGTTAGGGCAAGCCATTTAGCTTTAGTATTAACTAACGATCAAAAGTTGATAGAGCACCAGCATTTAATTAATTTATGTGAGCGGTTTGGTGTAATACCCCCCGATAAAAATGCCGATCATTTTGTTGCTTCATTTGATACCTTTAAGATTCGGTGGGAACAGCATGGTGAGTTTAGTTCTTATAGTTTTTATGTGCATGATAATCCAAAAGACCCCTTTGCCGATTCGGCTTTAAAAAAAGTACCAGTTGATTGGTTATCGCAATTAACAGGACAGGTGATTGTGGCAGTACATGCCTCCATCGTATCTGAAAATGATATTCAATATAAGGAGGGCAATGATCTTGCTTTGTTAGCAGATTATTTTGCGGGTAATGCTGTAATAGGCTCAAAAGTTACCGGTGGTGCCGCCTCTGTATTCACAGATTTCAGAATTCATATCGATGGATTTAGCCGATTTTTAATTGTTGATCATGATTTAAAAGCTCAACAGGCGGGGCGATTATTGCAACGATTATTTGAAATTGAAGTTTATCGAGTAATGGCATTGATGGCATTTCCTATTGCTAGAAGTCTATATCCAGCACTCAATAAATCTGATCGTCAGTTATATACCATTACTAACGCCATGACGATGCCGGACAAAGATGACGCTTTATTGCTGGATGAGTTGACTAATCTAGCTGCTGAGGTTGAAAATTATATTTCTAGTAACCATTTTAGGTTTGCGGCAGCGAGCGCATATTACAAATTAGTTGGGCAACGTCTTGGGGATTTACGAGAAGTTAGAATTCAAGGTATACAAACCTTAGGTGAGTTTATTAAGCGACGTCTTGAACCAGCAGTTAATACGTGCGAATCTGTGTCTCATCGATTTACTTTATTATCTGAAAGGGTAAGTAATGCTAGTCAATTATTAAGAACACGTGTTGATATTATTATTGAACGGCAGAATCAAGGTTTACTTTCATCTATGAATTTGCGGGCAAAAATGCAATTACGTATGCAACAAATGGTTGAAGGAATTTCTATGGTTGCTATTACATACTATGCGGCAAGTATTATCGGTAAGTTTTCTGAGGCCTTACATGTTTATGGTTGGAAGGTTAATCCTGAGATAGTTGAGGGTTTATCTATTCCATTTATTTTGGTAATTATTGCGCTTAATGCAAAGCGAATTCATAAAATAATTGCTAATACGACTGAATAATTTTTTAAATACACAATTAAATAAACTAATGACTAATGATCTAAGTAAGATAAAAATAGCAAAAGAGTTTGAAAAACAGTATCAGCCTCTATTGGCTATCTGGTCGCCAGATGAAGAATATAGTTCTGAGGAAGAGAGGTACCTAGGTATTTATGAGAACTTATTAGTTGGTGTTTATGGTGATTGCTACGGCGTTAATGCCGAGTTTAATGAAGAGGGCGAGTTAATTGCGGAGGCTACAGAATATGAAGTAGAGGTCGCTCAACTTGCTGATTATAGCGATGGTACAGAGAAATTTTGCTTTGAGATAGATATGAGTTAGGTTTGCTATGCAAGTTAATTGAAGAACATGGGTAACATGTAAAATGGTAAGCCCGTTGCGCAGATGATACAATTGAAGCCTCAAATTATTTATATTTAGGATTAAAAATGAGCAAAATTACAATTGAGCACAACCCAAGTGACGAGCGTTTAAAAGAGTTGGGTGTGGCATCTTGGGAAATCTGGGAAAAAGAAGTATCTCAATTCCCTATAGATTTTGATGAAACAGAATGTGCTTATTTACTTGAAGGCGAGATATTAGTAACGCCTAAAGGTGGTGAGTCGGTTGTAATTAAAGCGGGTGATTTAGTAGCTTTTCATGCGGGCTTAGACAGTCAATGGGAAGTAGTTAAACCATTACGTAAGCACTACAGCTATGATTTTCCAAACGGAATTTAAGTTTTTAGTTTTTTAAAAATATTTATAACGAGTCTAGTTTAATTTATCCTAGACTCGTTATATTCTTTATAATTTATTTCGGTTCGGATAATTTTAAAGATTGTCCTGATTGAGTTTTTGAACCTGAAGTCGATTCAGAGCCCCCATTACCGCTATTACTGCCAGAAGAAGCACCGCCTTTACCTATTGCTCCTTTTCCAGAAGTATCTTCATTATCATCAAGCAAGTCAGGATCAGTACTGTTGCTGCTTTTACCATCATTAATTAGATATTCTCTGTTTTGTTGATAAGAGCTCTTTAAAGAGTCATAGCGGTCAACTGTACTTTCATCAAGAATTTTCTCCTTGGTCATTAGCTCAGCTCTGTGATCAACAACGTCTACAGCTCGAGCGCCCCCTGTGATTGCGTTTACAACACCACCACTAAAGATTGATACGTAGGTTAATGGGTTAAGTGCAGCGTCACCGATTAATCCTAAAGTATCTCTTGGTGAACTGGGACCATAAAACGGTAATACTAAATAGTTACCTGATGGTACGCCCCAAAAGCCTAAGGTTTGGCCAAAATCTTCATTATGTTTAGGTAGGTCTAATCTATCAGCAACATCAACAAATCCACCTACGCCAGCTGTTGTATTTAATAAGAATCGGCTCGCATCTTGTCCACTTTGAGAGAATTTTAATTGGAATAAATCATTAAAAGTAACGCCGATATCATTGATGTTGCTGAAAAAATTTGTAATTCCATCATTAACAAAAGTTGGAGTTATGTATTGGTAACCTTTTGCTAATGGTTTTAAAATGTGTTTATCAAGGCTGTCGTTGAAGTCTTGAGTGCCATGATTCCAACCTGTCCAAGGATCAGATGGCGGTGGTGGAGTTGTCGAAGCACATCCTACTAGCGTCATTGAGAAAATTAGGCTACTTAGCAACGATTTATTAATGTTTAGTTTGTTCGTATTCATAATTAATCCTGTCTTGAACTGATAGTTGAATGCTTAAGAATGATGGTAATTGGTTTTATTCAAATGCGGTTTAGCTACATTTTTGCTAGGTATTTTACTTACTTTAGCATTAGTAACGGGTTTTATTTTTTTTACGGGTGCAGTTGCCGGTGTTTTTATGAGTTTTGGATGTATATAATTTTTCTTAATATTGGTGTGTTTGATATGCTTTTGATTATGAATAATTACTTGATGTCTTTTTGTTATGTGAACCTGTCTAGGTATAACTATTGGAACTTCACTATTCTCGTCTGATTTAACAGTAGTAGGCGCTATGTTGCCGCAACCCAATTGATAGGGCGGGGTGCCTGCATTATTGGTAGCCATTGAAGTAACGTTAATTCCCGTGCTGACAAATTTGTTTGCAAAGGCATTATTCATCATGTTGATCATTAACTGATAGCGCTCAGGACTGGTCATGCCACCTAAAACAACGCCAATTAAACGTTTGCCGTTTTGACTAGCTGATGAAATTAAATTGTAGCCAGAGCCACAGGTAAACCCAGTTTTCATGCCTTCAGCACCTGGGTAGGTATTGGTAAATTTGTTAATTGCTTTTAATTCGCGACCCTTGAATAAAAAAGTATGAGAAGCAAAATAAGGATAGTATTCGGGGAAGTCACGTTGAGTCTTCCAAGCTAATATTGCTAAGTCATGAGCTGTGGTAACTTGCCATTGGTGTGGCAATCCCGTAGCATTCATAAAATGAGTATCATACATACCTAATTTATGAGCTGTTTCTGTCATTTTAACCGCAAAATTTTCTTCTGTACCCCCCAAACCTTCTGCTAAGACTACCGCGGCATCGTTTGCAGAACGAGTTATTAAGGCTAAAATTGCATCTCTAACCGTAATAAGTTCCCCTGTTCTTAAACCTAATTTGCTATTAGGTTGTCTGGCGGCATGTGCTGATGTTTTAAGTGCGTCATGTAAATGAATTTGATTAGCTTGTAGTGCTTCAAATGTGACACGCAAGGTCATTACCTTTGTTAGTGAGGCAGGGAACCATGAATGTGTAGAATTTATTTCATGTAAAACATTACCATTTTCTGCGTCAATAATGATTTCAGCATGTTGACCATAACTGATTTGAGCTGTTAACAATAACCAAGCGGGTATCAATATAAGGAGTATCTTTTTTGCTGTATTCATTTAAGGCGATTTAAAAATTTATTATATTTGTCTTTTAGTGTGAACATTTAATGCTGCTAATTAATGTATTTTAAATTTCTCAGAGCAGGTGTAAGGTGCTTCCCCTTGGCAAATTCCCCAATACTTTCCAAATGGCCCCTCTTCAGCAGGTTTCCAGTCTTCAGAAAAGGCTTCAAATACAACCCCAGACCATTTCTTTTTAGCTAATTGTTTAAATGTAGATTCAATGACCATCTTCTGGTTTTTCTTACTGGCAACACCACATTTCTCGCTTGTTTTTACATTAGTTGTGCTGCCGCCCTCTGGGCCACTTGGCCAGCCAAATTCAGTTAAGACAAGTTCTTTTGTAGGATAAACTTTGTTTATTTGTGTAAGTCGAGTTGTTTGGAATTCTGCCGCTTTATCAGCAGGAATACAGGTATGAATACCTGAGTATTGATTTTCCCACCAAGGGTAGATATTCACTCCTACCCAATCGACTTTATCAGCAAAGCTATTTTTTTGACATTCTGATGATTGGTTACACCATTGCCACCATGTATCAATAGTAGTGACGGGTTGCTTTACGCCTGCGTTGTGCAGAGCATCAATACAACGATTAATTTCACCATCAAATGCATCTCCGTGGCGTGTTCTAACTTCTGATCCACAACTTAGTTTTACGATAGTTTTAGGATAAGCTTTGGCAACTTCAATGCCTTTTTCAATAGATTGACTGTTAACATTAATATCATTGTCAATCCAAATAGTCGAAATGACTTTAATATGTTTTTCTTCTGCGGCACTAAATACGGTATCTAAGCCATTGAGAACACCATATGTCATGATGCAACGAAAAGGGGTTTTTTTTATGAGTTGATCAAGCAGTGTGTTGATTAATTCTTTTGATGGATGTGCGCCGTAATTGGGATTTAATTTGCCTACGTAAGTACTAAAAGCAGCGCATTGGAGAATTTGGTTAGGTGTTTTATAACTTTTTTCTGCATAGGCCTCGTGTCCTAAACCTAGTGCGATAAGAAAAATAATAGATAAAACCAACTGCTTCATGAAATCCTCATTAATTTACTAGCTCACTCAGTGCAAGCTGTACGTTACTCAAAGGCGTTATGATAGGCGATTTATGAAGATGGATGAAAAAAAATTATATTTTTTTTTGTAAAAATATAATAGGTTTAAACTAAACGTGGATTAACGGATGTTAATCCACGATATTATCTTTTATTTACCTAGTACGTCAGTACGAGTACCTTCCGCAAGGGTCATCACTTCTTCAATAAGATCTTGAGGCACTTTTAGTTCTTTTAAAGTGTCTCCTAAGTGTTCCATAACGGCATTAAATTGGTCGTTACCTAGCCCAATTTTTACTAATTTTGAGTGCGCACTGCGTAGGTCTGCACCTGCATAATTATTGGGACCGCCAAAGGCCATAGTGAAAAAGGTTTTTTGTTTTGCAATTTGTTTAGCCATATCAACGTCATCAAAAAAACGGTTAATACGGTAATCATTGATTACTTTTTTATAAAAGACTTCAACGGCTGCATCAACCGCTGCGGCACCGCCAATTCTTTCATAAAGTGATAATGGGGTTTCTGTTGTACTCATCTTCGTTCCTAGTGTTATTATTGTTTTAATATACCTGTGTTATATAAGCATGTTCTGCTCAAACCAAGTTTATAGCAAGCTAAAAAGTTATACAACCAATTAGCCTTATTGAGACTTTTTAGGACATTAAATCAAAAGTTGCTGGAGCGCTTATGAACGACCAAATTAATCGTCATCATCGGATTTTAGAAAAACTGCAAAATTGCAGAGCATCAAATCCAGTATCGGTACCAGAAATTCGAGAGTACTTATTAGATAGGGGTGTTGATGTGAGTGCTCGCACCGTTCAGCGTGACATGAATGCTTTAGCTGAAGTATTTATAGATATCGAAAGTAAGATGCTAAAAGACGGCGGTTTTGGTTGGTATTGGAATGACAAAGCAAAAGTGATTCTTTTATCCGGTTTGTCTCCTAATCAGGCATTATCATTTGTGTTGGTTAAGAAGTATTTGAGCCAATTATTTCCAGAGGCAACTTTAAAAGAATTAGAACCTTTCTTCGATTACTCAGACAATGTGTTACATAGTCTAGA
The DNA here is from genome assembly GCA_903918335.1 of uncultured Methylococcaceae bacterium. Taxonomy (GTDB): domain Bacteria; phylum Pseudomonadota; class Gammaproteobacteria; order Methylococcales; family Methylomonadaceae; genus Methylobacter_C. The sequence continues at coordinate 12,874 of CAIXDX010000216.1, forward strand.
AGGCAATGCATTAGTTAAATGGCCAGAAAAAATCGCCGTAGTTCATCCTGTTCAGCCCCTATTAGCACCTGCTATCAATGCAGATTTTCAACAAGTGATTAGTACTGCCTTGTTAGAAAACAAAAAACTTAAGTTAGATTATGTACGTTTGGATGGTGAACGCAGTCAATACACAGTTAACCCCTTAGGTTTGGTTTTTAGAGGGCATGTTATCTATTTAATAGCAGTAAAAGTTGACACGGGTGAGGAGCGACAGTTTGCTTTGCATCGCATTAAAAATGCCGAACAATTACCTGTCGACGCGGATCCATTAGATATAACCTTGCAAGACTATTTAGAAAAAGGCCACATGGGATTTGCATGGACTGCGGGGAATGTCCCTACATCATTAAAAGACATCACCTTTAAGTGTATATTTGAAGAGAAATCAGCAAAATATCTGACAGAAACTCCGTTATCAAAAGATCAAGAAATTATCCCCTACCAACCTGGCTATGTACTAGTAAAAGCGACTGTTTGTTATACCGAACAATTAGTGTGGTGGGTTAGGGGATATGGTTCAGCAATAGAAGTGTTAGAGCCTATTGAATTTCGTGATCGGATCATAAAAGATGTTAATGAATTGTATAAGCGTTATGTAAATAATCCAGAATAGTGTTTCCAGTATTTGGATACTCTGAGTCTTCAATTCTTAAATTAGTTAATCAAACCTCATAAATGATGAGAAAGAGTGATCATTAAAATTATTCTTATTGCGTCGCAATCTGTCGTAATGTTTGTGTAAACTCTGCGTAACGTAATCGTAATTCATGAGGCTTTTCCTTTTATGACCACTGCTCAGTCATCTTCACCACTCCATAAAGGTATTGCTGTTATTCATGCTAATAAGCTGGAGTCTTTGTTAGACTTGGTGACTTATTGGTTATCAGAACACCCGTTAGCACCTTTAGATCAAGAGGTGTTTTTAGTTAATAACAGCGGGATGGCACAGTGGCTTAAGCAGAATTTAGCGCAGAATAGTGCGTTAGGTATTGCAGCGTCTTTGGATGTTAAATTGCCTTCCAGTTTTATTTGGCAAGTCTATCGATCCGTATTAGCAGATAGGATTTCTAAAGAACAGTTGTTAGCAAGACAGACTTTAGTGTGGCGTTTGTATCGCATGCTACCAACTATAAGTGTTAGTGCTGGTTTTGAGGTATTACAACAATTTTTACATAACGATACTCAAGCACGTAAGCGTTATCAATTAGCCGAGCAGTTAGCGGATTTATACGATCAGTATCAAGTCTATCGTGCTGATTGGTTGTCAGATTGGGCTGCTGGGCAGGATGTTTTAAGAGATGCACAAGGTAATCCCCAAAAACTCCCCGATGCCCAGCGCTGGCAAGCTTTGTTATGGCGACACATCTTAAAAGATGTGGGCGTTGATAATCAATTGATCAACAGTCGGGCGGCGGTTCATGCTGAGTTTATGGCACAGATTGATAACAGCCAGCCACAATTACCTAAACGCGTTATCGTGTTTGGATTGTCGTCTTTACCCCAGCAAGCCTTAGAAGTATTGGCAAAAATTTCTCAGTTTTGTCAGGTAGTGCTGTTTGTGCATAATCCCT
>CAIXDX010000217.1 GCA_903918335.1 uncultured Methylococcaceae bacterium
ATGTTTTTGGCCAATACGATCTAAACGGCCGATACGTTGTTGTAATAAGTCAGGGTTGGTGGGTAAATCCCAGAGTATCAGGTGATGGACAAACTGAAAGTTTCTGCCTTCACTACCAATCTCAGAACAGATTAATAAACGCGCGGAGCTTTCTTCGTCAGCAAAGTAGGCGGCCGCTCGATCACGTTCTATTATTGACATGCCTTCATGAAATACAGCTGAGGCAATACCGGCGCGATTTTTTAGTGTTTGTTCTAAATCAATGGCGGTTTGCGCGTGTTTACAAATCAATAGGGCTTTTTGGCCTTTGAGAGACGTGCCTTCGTCACTGTTTTTAGCATGAATAAGTTTTTCTACTAGCCATGCGTAACGGGGATCTTGTTGAAGATCTGCTTCATTTGGCGTGCCACTTAGGGCATATCCAAAGCGTTCACGTTCTGGAAATCCTTGTACGGTTTGGCGCGAGTTTCTAAACAGAATACGGCCTGTACCATGATGGTCTAGCAATATATTAATTAAAGAGGCCCGCGCTGATGCTGATTTTGCGGGGTCGTTTAGATTGTTTAATAAGCCACTAACGTTATCATCTTTCAGTAACTGGGTTAAGCTTTCTTGATCTTCCGTGCTGAGTGTTTGTTCGGCTAATAAGAGTTTAGCTGCATTAGCAACGGGCTCAAATAGGCGTTCTTCTTCAACAAAGGCAGCAAAGTTATAAAATCGATCGGGGTCAAGCAATCTTAAGCGCGCAAAGTGACTTTCTTTACCGAGTTGTTCGGGTGTAGCGGTTAATAAGATTAAGCCAGGCGTTTGTCGACTTAAGTATTCAACAAATTGATATTCTGGACTTGAACTTTGTTCACTCCATTCTAAATGGTGAGCTTCATCGACAACAACCATATCCCAGCCAGCATCTAGGGCTTGTTGCTGACGTTTTGGGTAATGAGAGAAGAAGTTTTGACTGCACAATATGAGTTGTTCGGTCGTAAATGGATTGATTTCTTTATCTTCATCATAATCTGAATCATCTAGTCCGTCTAGATCAGGTTCATCTGTACAACGCGCCTCATCAAACACGCTAAAGCGTAGGTTGAAGCGTCTTAGCATTTCAACAAGCCATTGGTGTAATAAGCTCTCTGGAACAATAATTAAGACCCGTTTGCTGAGGCCATTGATTAAACGGTGATGCAGTATTAAGCCGGCTTCAATGGTTTTACCTAAGCCTACTTCATCCGCCAACATGATTCTGGGTGCTGAACGATTAGCGGCTTCATGCGCTATATAAAGTTGGTGTGGAATTAAAGACGTACGGCCGCCCATTAAGCCTTTAACGGGGGACTGTTGGTGCTGTTGTAATCTTAACCAAGTTTCATAACGCAGTTGAAACCAACTATTAGGATCAATTTGACCAGTAAATAATCGGTCTTGGGGTTTATTAAATTGAATGTGATGATTGAGTTCAATTTCTTCTAGCTGAACTTCTTCACCAAACTCATCCATGCCCAGATACGTGATTAGACCTTCTTTGACGGATACACCGGTAATGATGAGTTCTTCTTCATCAATCGATTGAATGGTATCGCCGATGGCAAAGGTAACTCGCGTTAAGGGTGCGTTATCAATGGCGTAGATACGTTGTTCATCACTGGCTAAAAAGCGGACGGTGACACGTTTAAAGCTTACATCAATTATAAGTCCTAAACCGAGTTCCGACTCTGTGTTACTAATCCATCTTTGACCGGGGATAAAATCTGTCATTTATTGCGTTACCGTTACGTCTAAAAAAAGTGCTCATTATAAGCGGTTAAGGGTATTGTTTGCCGGATTTATGCCACGGTAGTGGTGGCGATGGGGTGGTTTTGGTTGCGTATCCATTCGCTCCACGCGCCTGCATAGAGTTTAGATCCGGTTAAGCCGGCGTGTTCCATTGCGAGTAGGTTATGACAAGCAGTTACCCCTGAGCCACAGTAATGCGCGGTTTGTTCGGGTGTTATTGCTCCGAGTAATTGTTTGAATTGTTTTTTAAGTTCATCAGTCGATAAAAACAGGCCATTGTTATCGATATTTAATTGAAAGGGACGATTAATGGCGCCTGGAATATGACCTGCTACCGGGTCTATCGGTTCTTGTTCGCCTCTGTAGCGTTCTGGTGTTCTGGCATCAATTAAGCGCAGAGTTTTTCTGGCTAATTGGTTTTGCACCTGCTCAGCATTAAGCCAGAGATTAGGGTTTAAATAGGTTCTAAAAGTACTGGGTTTTATGGCAGGTAATTTTGTTGTGATAGGGTGGTTTTGTTGTTGCCAATATTTTATACCGCCATCTAAAACCGCTACATTTTCATGCCCCATGCAACGTAATAACCACCATAAGCGTCCTGCAAAAGCGCCGGCTGCATCATCATAAACGACTACTTGGCTGTCATTATTTACGCCCCAAGCGCCTAGTATTTTTGATAACACTTTAAAGTTGGGTAATGGGTGGCGGCCTGTATATGATTGTATTTCTGCTGAAAGATCCTTATTAAGATCAGCATAGCGCGCATTAGGCAGATGGCCATGTCGGTATGCATAATTACCCGCAGTACTATCGGCTAAAGAGAATCGACAATCGATAATTATCCATTTAGGATTATTAATATGTTGGTGTAGGGTTTGTGCAGAAATAAGTGTATTGTAGGACATGGTTATACCTCTAATATTATTTTGCCAATATGTTGGCTACTTTCCATTCTTAGATGGGCTAGGTTGGCATCTTTAAGTTTATATGTACTGTCTATAATAGGTTTTATTTGTGCTTTATTCAGTAATGGCCATACGTGCTTGAGTAGGTTTTGCGCTATGTTACTTTTAAAGTTATCTTCCCTTGCCCTTAAAGTTGATCCAGTGAGTGTGAGCCTTTTTAGCATTAAGGGTAACAGGTTAAGCTCTGTTTTCGGACCATTTTGAATGGCGATTTGTATTAAACGGCCATCAAAGGCTAAGCATTGTAAATTACGCGGAAAATAGTCGCCACCTATCATGTCAAGTATCACGTTAACGCCTTTATCAGTTGTTAAGCGTTTAATCTCGGTCACAAAGTCTTGTGTTTTGTAATTGATAGCCGCATGGGCGCCAAGGCGTAAGCTAAACTGACATTTAGCCTCAGATCCTGCTGTGATAATAACCTTTGCACCAAATGCGCTAGCTAATTGGATAGCTGTTGTGCCTATGCCGCTCGTTCCACCGTGGACTAATAATGTCTCATTTGCTTGTAATTGAGCCCGATCAAAAACGTTACTCCAAACGGTAAAAAAGGATTCGGGTAGTGCGGCGGCCTCAGTAAAACTAAAGTGTTGAGGGATAGGGAGGCAAAGGCTTTCGGTAGCTAAGCAGTATTCAGCATACCCCCCCCCTGTTAGGAGTGCACAGACGGTATCGCCAATCTTAAGGTGTGTTACGTCTGAGCCTAAAGCGGTAACTGTACCCGCGACTTCTAAACCGGGTATATCAGAAGCCTCTTTAGGGGCAGGATATAGACCTTTTCGTTGCATGATGTCAGGTCTATTAATACCTGCCGCGTGAACTTTTATAAGTACTTGCTGAGCCTGTGGCTTAGGAATCTCGCGTTGAATGTGTACTAACTCCCCCGCAATAATCTCAATGGCATTCATGGTGTGTTTTTCTGACATATCGAGAGTATTGAAAATAGTCGTATCCGGTTATTATATGTTGCAAGTATTTTTATAAACAATATGTCAGTAGGATAAAAAATGATTCGTGCAGGTGTGGTGGGTGGTACGGGATATACCGGTGTTGAGTTACTGAGAATTTTAGCGTTACATACTGAGGTGGAAGTA
>CAIXDX010000218.1 GCA_903918335.1 uncultured Methylococcaceae bacterium
AAATAACCTAATGACTTGTTAAAACATGCTCACTACTGCCGATTTAGATGCGCTCTGGCTTACCTTTAAAGTAGCCAGTTTAGCGACTTTTTTATTACTCTTAATCGGCACCCCTTTAGCGTGGTGGTTGGCTCGCACCCCATCACCCGCCAAGGGTTTTATAAATGCTTTAGTCTCTTTACCTTTAGTGCTCCCCCCCACCGTATTAGGCTTTTATTTATTAATTTTAATGGGCCCTAATGGCGCACTGGGAAAGATAACCCATTTTTTGAATCTAGGCGCCTTATCATTTACCTTTGCCGGCTTAGTCATTGCCTCTGTACTCTACTCGCTACCCTTTGTGGTGCAACCCTTACAAACAGCGTTTAACAGTATCGCCGAACAAACTTTAGAAGCGGCAGCCACTCTACGAGCAAGCCCTATCAGCACATTTTTCAATGTCATTTTACCGATTAGCCGCCCTGGTTTTTTGACTGCCAGTATCTTAGGCTTTACCCATACGGTTGGGGAGTTTGGTGTCGTGTTAATGATAGGCGGAAATATTCCCGATAAAACGCGTGTGGTTTCCGTGCAAATTTATAATCATGTCGAAGCCCTAGAATACCCTCAAGCGCACTGGTTGGCGGGTTGCTTATTAGTCTTCTCTTTTACGGTCTTATTTATTCTGTATACCGTGCTTAAAACACCCCCGCAAGTACAGCAACTTAAATGATCCAATCCCTGAAAGCCCGTTTTCAATTAACTTATAGTGAGTTTAACTTAGCTGTTGATTTACAGTTGCCTAGCTCTGGCATTAGCGTATTATTTGGTCCGTCTGGTTCTGGAAAAACCACTCTACTCCGCTGCATTGCCGGTTTAGAGAAAGCACCGATAGGCTATTTTGAAATTAACGGCCAATGCTGGCAAGACAGCACCAACGACCTATTTGTCCCCACTTATCAGCGTAACCTAGGGTATGTATTTCAAGAGGCCAATTTATTTCCACACTTAACGGTAACAGGCAATTTACAGTTTGGCTTAAAACAGCAGAAGAAAGCCTCTATTGATTTAAAAGAATACCAAGAGCTTATGGAATTATTGGGTATTACGCATTTACTCAATCGTAAACCGGATCGCTTATCTGGAGGAGAAAAACAACGCGTAGCGATAGCGAGAGCGTTATTGTTAAAACCAGATATTTTATTAATGGATGAACCCTTAGCGGCTTTAGACAACAAACGTAAACAAGAAATTCTGCCTTTTTTAATCCGCCTCCATCAACACCTCTCTATTCCTGTTCTTTATGTCACGCACTCCCAACAAGAGGTTGCACAACTAGCAGATACGTTAGTCGTCATGGAAGCCGGTAAAGTCACAGCAAAAGGTGGACTTACCGAAACATTTAACCAAATTAACTTTAGCTTTACGCAAGATAAAGCGGCCAGTAGCGTATGGCAAGTAACGGTCTGTTATCACGAACCCGACTATTATTTAAGTTGTGTCGAAATCGATAATAACAAACTGAGCCTGCCTTTAATAACAGCACCTATAGGCACTCAGTTAAGAATCCAAATTTACGCTAAAGATGTCAGTCTTACGCTTGAGGCTCCCATAGCCAGTAGTATCCTTAATGTATTGCCCGCCACTGTTAAAGAAATTAAAAATGACAACCATGGGCAATGTACAGTACGCTTAGAACTCGGTAGCCAATCTCTACTTGCGCACATTACCCAAAAGTCAGCGCAATTGCTCAATTTAAAAAATGAAATGCCTCTCTTTGTGCAAATTAAAGGAACCTCGTTACTCCGCTAGCATATCCTCTTAAAAGAAGAGTATATCTGGCATTATTCATGCTTTAAATTTTACTGAACTAAACTCTATATAGCAGAAGTGCCATGAAATCAATTTGGGAAAACTATAAAACAGATGTTGCTTACGATGAGTTGATGTTTTCTGAATATCAATCTCGACCTGTGAGCCACCAATTATGTCGATATTTAGATTCTCTTAAAAAAGAGGATATAGATAAAAGAAAAGCAGCTGCAGAACTTGCCATTATGGAAATGGGCATCAGTTTTACAGTGTACAGCGATGAAGGAAATATAGACAGGGCGTGGCCTTTCGACATTATTCCCCGCATTATTGCCGCTAAAGAATGGCGTATCATTGAGAAAGGTTTAAAACAACGCCTAACCGCGCTAAACTGCTTTATCAGTGACGTATACGGCGAACAGGCTTTTATAAAAGCCGGCAAAATGCCCGGTGAAATTGTAAACAGCTCAAAAAACTTTCGTAAAGAATGTGTTGGTATGAAGCCCAAACACAACGTATGGGCCAATATCTGCGGCACCGATTTGGTGCGAGATAAAGACGGCATTATGTATGTGTTAGAAGACAATTTACGCGTACCTTCTGGCGTGTCTTATATGCTAGAAAATAGAGTCATTACTAAAAGGGTATTTCCTGAATTATTTCAGGATATTGATATTCAACCTATCGATGATTACCCTACCCGTCTCCATGAAATGCTAACCTCTATTGCTCCGCACCAAAATGGTCAAGTGACTTGTGCGGTGCTAACACCT
>CAIXDX010000219.1 GCA_903918335.1 uncultured Methylococcaceae bacterium
AATAATGTACACGTAATATCTTTGAGGAGGAATGATGGGTGGAGTGATTGTTTTATTGATAGTCATGGTGGTTATTGCCACGGCAGTATTTGCACCATTAGGCTATTTTATTTATAAATATACCAGTAAAAATACTAAACCATTTGGTGATACAGAAGTGCATGGCGATAGCCCTTCATTGGTGAATGATTTGGCTGAAACCGCGATTCATTTTGTTAAGTCTAAGTTAGCAAAAAAATAATTAAATTCTAGTGTTTGTAAGTTAGTTTCATTTTTATTGGTCTGACTTACAAACCGCCACAAGTTGGGCAGGTGGAGTTCTTTTTTAATTTCATCGTGCGCCATTCCATCATTAATCCATCCAATAACAAGAGCCTACCTGTTAAAGGTTCGCCGGCTGAGATAATCAACTTGATGGCCTCTAAGGCTTGAATACTGCCGATGATGCCTGTAATCGGTGAAATAACACCATTCGTAGAACAGGTTTGTAGTTCTTCACCGTCACTGCTGTAGAGACAGTTATAACAAGGGCTGTTATTTTTGTTCGGGGTAAATACCGATACTTGGCCTTCAAAGCGAATCGCTGCACCGGATACTAAAGGTGTTTGATATTTTACACAGGCTTGATTGATCGCAAATCGAGTTGAGAAATTATCACTGCAATCTAAGACGATATCAGCCGCAAGAACCTCTGTGTCTAATGTTTCATCGGTTAATCTTTGTTTAACGGCTTTCACTTCCACATCGGGATTTAAATTTTTCAATGTTTGTTGGGTTGAAATTACTTTATCCAACCCAATATCGGGGGTGTTGTGAGCAATCTGTCTTTGTAGATTGGATAGCTCTACTTCATCGTTATCGTAAATTGTAATATGGCCGACGCCGGCTGCAGCAAGATACATGGCGGCGGGTGAGCCTAAGCCACCGGCGCCAACTATTAATACTTTAGCGGATAGCAGTTTTTGTTGGCCTTCAATATCGCATTGAGGCAGCATGATTTGTCGGCTATAGCGGAGTAGTTGGTTGTCGTTCATGGATAGAATTATTGTGCTAATGAGGGTAGAGATAATGCCAAAGAACTTGACAGTGTGCAAAAGTTCATTATCATTAGCACTCATTGCAGGTGAGTGCTAATAAATAATTTTTGTTATTTTAATCTAAGGAGCTATAAATGAGTATACGTCCGTTACACGATAGAGTCATCGTTAAACGTTTTGAAGAAGAAACAACAACACCAGGTGGTATCGTATTACCTGGTTCAGCCGCAGAAAAGCCTAGCCAAGGTAAAGTGATTGCTGTTGGTAATGGCAAACAACTTGATAATGGTACTGTGCGTGCATTAGAAGTTAAAGTAGGCGATACAGTATTGTTTGGTAAATACGCAGGTAACGAAGTGAAAGTTGATGGTGAAGACTTAATTGTTATGCGTGAAGAAGATATCTTAGGCGTTTTAGCTTAATTCAAAAACTCTCCCAACTTAATATTACACAAAGGTAGATATAAAAATGGCGGCAAAAGACGTATTATTTGGTGATGACGCGCGTGTCCGTATGGCGCGTGGTGTTAACATTTTAGCAAACGCAGTAAAAGTAACTTTAGG
>CAIXDX010000220.1 GCA_903918335.1 uncultured Methylococcaceae bacterium
TGTAATGCGGCCGTTCTGCTGGTATCTGGAATAGGAATAACAACATCAATATCGTAATCCGGCCACTCTCTAATCACTTTTGCCGCTAGTTTGTCGCCCATACGAAGTCTGGCTTTGTAGACTGATATGTCGTCAATAATTGAGTCAGGACGGGCAAAATAAACATATTCGAAAATACAAGGGCAGTGGTCGATGACTTCCGAGCATTGTTCGGTATGAAGTACACCAGATGCTTCGATAAAAATAGCTTCACCTGGTTCGATATCACGAATAAGATCGAAACCTAAGACATCAAGAGCGACACTTTCTGACGCAATCATAAACTCTGGACCGTCTTCTGATTTTCGTTCTCCGAAAACAATGGGTCTTATACCATGTGGATCTCTGAAGCCTAATATGCCAACACCTGCAATCATTATCACAACGGCATAAGCGCCTCTGCAACGACGATGAACACCACGCACCGCCTCAAAGATATCTTCAACGCTTAAATCTAATTTGCCCAGTATGTGTAGTTCATGAGCGAAAACGTTTAAAAGCACTTCTGAATCGGAATCAGTGTTTATGTGACGTTGATCTTCAACAAATAGCGCTTTTTTTAATTCTTCGGTATTGGTTAGATTGCCGTTGTGGGCTAGAGTAAGTCCAAAGGGTGAGTTAACATAAAAAGGCTGAGCTTCAGCAGAGCTAGTGCATCCGGCTGTTGGGTAACGAACATGGGCAATGCCCATGTTGCCTTTTAATTTAAGCATTTGTGCATTGTTGAATACATCGCGTGTCAGGCCGTTGTCTTTTCGTAAATGTAGACGCCCTCCTTCGCAAGTGACTATGCCTGCCGCATCTTGTCCTCGGTGTTGTAAGACTGTGAGTGCGTCATAGAGTTCTTGATTAACAGCTTGATGTGAAACAATTGCAGCAATACCACACATAATTTTATTTTTTGCTTAAGGTTTATTAGTGAAAGTTAATTGTTCTATTTACTAAGACAGATTATGTCATGTTACTTATATAACGTATTATAAATGAATCAATAGGTTATTCAGCAATCATTAAAGATTGGATTTTTAGGTTATCTAATTTAGCTTTCATGTCAGCCGCTCGTTTTTTATCGAGTGTTGGCCCTACCTTTAATCTATATATAGGTGTGTTGTTTGCACTATTTATAGTATCTAGAGTGACAGGTAAGCCTAGTTTTTTGATTGTTTCCATTAAAGCGGTTGCATTTTCTTTTTTACTAAAACTACCCGCTTGGAGAGTCCAACGACTAAATTCAGATTTTACTTTTGGAGCGCTCGCAACACTATTCTCTGGATTACTAATGGTATTAGCTGGAGGTATTATGGTTTTTACTGGGGTTTTAGGGCTAGCTGAAACAGGTTTTTTGGGTTGTTCCAATGTGGGTTGATCGACAGTAGCGGTAACTGGTTTAACAACGGCTGGCTGGGTGTTTTTGCTAGTTATTACCTGATTTTTTTCATTAATCATGCCTGTATCTAGAGGTGCATCATTGTTTTCAGTTGCAGGTTCATCTTGTACATTTGCTTCTGGCGGTGGTATGGTCTCTGATGATAATTCAGTTTCTTCTGCAGTACTTACAACAGTCTCAGAGCTTGGCTCTTTTGATGCTAAAACATCTTTACTGTTAGTCGGTAGTTTATTGGCTGAAACTTCGCCTGTATTGATAGGCGAGGAAGGGATTTCAAGTTCAGTTACTGATTGTCCACCTTGGTCAATCGGATCATCAAACAACATGGGAATGAATATAGCAGCAAGTGCAGTGATAACTACAGCACCAATTAAGCGTTGTTTTAACTCTTGATTCATTTTGTTAACTCACTCTTTTTAAATTCATTCAAACATTCAGATACTAAGAAAAAAGACCCAAAAACGAGAAGTAAATCATTTGGTTGAGACTGACTTTGTGCAGTGTTAAATGCATCATTAAAATCTTTATATCCAAAAGAAA
>CAIXDX010000221.1 GCA_903918335.1 uncultured Methylococcaceae bacterium
CTTTTCCAGGGCCACATTCAACAAAACGCGTCACACCCTGTTCGTGCATGTGGTTTATGCTATCAACCCAACGAACGGGTTTAAAAAGTTGTTCTTTTAAAATGTTACGAATGGCATCCGGTGTGTCATGTGAAGAAACGTCTACATTGTGAACCAGTTTAATCGTAGGTGTTACAATCTCAATATCATTTAGATATGTACCTAGTTTATCGGCCGCGGATTGCATCAAGGCACAATGAGAGGGCACGCTAACGGGTAATAGAAGGGCGCGTTTCGCGCCGGCTTCTTTAGCGCTAGACATGGCTCTTTCAATAGCTGCTTTATTGCCAGCAATAACGACTTGTCCAGGAGAATTAAAATTAACGGCTGAAACAATTTCATTTTCAGCGGCTTGCGCGCAAATATCTATAATTTGTTGATCTTCAAGGCCTAAGATAGCTGCCATGGCCCCTACTCCAGGTGGAACTGCTTCTTGCATTAAGCGGCCACGGGCTGCAACTAGTTTTATGCCGTCTTCAAAAGATAAAGCACCGGAGCAAACTAGCGCGGTATATTCACCTAAGCTGTGGCCAGCCATCCACGAAGGTTGAATAGGACTATGTTGACGCCAAATCTCCCATACAGCGTAACCAGCCGCTAACATAACTGGTTGCGTGTTTTGGGTTTGGTTTAATTCTTCTTCAGGACCTTGAGTCACTAAAGACCACAAGTCCAAATTTAAAACATCAGAGGCTCTTTTGAATGTGTGTTTCACTTCTGGGTAAGAGGCGGTTAAATCTGCCATCATGCTAACCGACTGAGAGCCCTGTCCAGGAAAGACAAACGCTAAATTATTGGTGTGTGTGCTCATGTTAATAAAATTTTTATTGTTATTTTAGTATTTAATAAGAGCCGAGCCCCAAGTAAAGCCAGCACCAAAGGCTTCAAGGAGCACGACTTGTCCACGTTTAATTCTGCCATCTCGCACGGCTTCATTAAAGGCTAGTAATACTGATGCCGAAGAGGTGTTGCCTTGATTCTCAAGGGTAACTACCACTTGATCCATAGACATTTTTAATTTTTTGGCGGTAGCCATAATGATTCTAATGTTTGCTTGATGAGGAACCAGCCAATCAATTTCTTCTTTAGCCATTTTATTGGCTTCTAGAGTTTCATCAACAATCCGGCCTAGGGTGTTAACGGCGACTTTAAAGACTTCATTGCCACGCATATTGATAAAGCCAATTTCTTCATCTTGAGAGTCAATGGATGCTATTTGCGAGTTGCGACAATATAAAAGTTCTTCAAATTCACCATCGGCATGGATATGGGTTGATAACACGCCTGCTTCATTAGAAGCTCCTATCAAAAGAGCACCGGCACCATCGCCAAATAAGATGCAAGTACCCCGATCAGTCCAGTCAACGATTCGGGAGCAAATTTCAGTGCCAACAATTAAGGCTTTTTTTGCGCTTCCTGATTTAATGAATTGATCAACAATGCTTAATGCATAAATAGATCCTGAGCATGCCGCTTGAATATCAAAGGCCGCGGCATTTTTGTTGCCTAGGCGTTGTTGTAATAAACACGCGGTGCTTGGGTAAACGTACTCTGGTGTGCCTGTGGCAACAATTATTAAATCAATCTCATCTGGATCACAGTTAGCCGCTTCTATAGCTTGTCTAGCGGCAATTTCAGCCATGCTAGCTGCTGTTTCATGAGGAGCGGCGATGCGTCTACTTTTTATGCCGGTACGCTCAAATATCCAACTATCTGAAGTATCAACGGTTTCTGAAATTTGTTCATTTGTTCGAATTTCTTCGGGTAAATAACCGCCGGTACCTAATATTTTTGAATAACTAGTCATACGATGTCTCTAAGCGCTAATGTTTTTTCTACTTGCTCACTTATTTTTTTTATAACATCTTGTTTAGCTTCAATTTCAGCCAGTTTAATGGCAGTTTTAAAAGCTAGAATATCTGCGCCGCCATGACTCTTAATTACCAAGCCTTTAAGGCCTAGAAAACTAGCGCCGTTGTATAAGCGTGGATCGATGCGTTGCTTAAAGGATTTAAGGACAGGGTAAGCAATAATAGCAACTAATTTGGTAAAGATGTTTTTACTAAACGCTTCTTTTAGTGTGGTGCCGATCATTTTAGCGGCACCCTCGATAGATTTAAGAGCTACATTGCCTACAAAGCCGTCAGTGACAATTAAATCAACTTTAATGGGGCCTGCGTTTAAAGAGTTACCTTCTACATAGCCTATATAATTTAAGGTAGATGATTCTAATAGTTTTGCGGCTGCTTTAACTTGCTCATTGCCTTTGGTATCTTCTTCTCCAATGTTTAAAAGTCCCACTTTGGGGCTTTCTATACCTTCAACAGCTTTAACGAGTTCATTACCCATGATGGCAAATTGAAATAGATGTTCAGCAGAACAGTCAACGTTAGCACCTAAATCAAGTACATGCGTATGGCCATGTATAGAAGGTAGAGTCGAAATGATTGCGGGTCTATCAATGCCAGGAATCATTTTTAAAACAAAACGAGCTGTTGCCATTAATGCGCCGGTGTTTCCTGCGCTGACGCACGCATCTGCTTGGCCTTCTTTAACCAAGTTAATGGCTACGCGCATAGAGGAGTCTTTTTTGTTTTTTAATGCTTTAGAAGGTGACTCGTCCATTTCAACGCGTTGTGATGCATGGTGAATAGAGAGTCTATCTTGATAAGCGCTTAAATCTTGAGGTAAGAGGTCTTTAATGACCAATTCATCGCCAACTAAGATTAATTTTAAGTTTGGATTGTGTTTCAGGCAATCCAGAGAAGCTGGAATAGTGACTTGAGGACCTTGATCCCCGCCCATTGCGTCAATTGAAATTGTTAAACTCACGCTGATGAACAACTCCGAGGTTATTGAAGGGCGCCGACTCCTTTACGAGGGGTCGGCATGGGATCATTCCAGAACGAAAAGTGATTATTCGTCTGTTGTGGTAACTATTTGACGGCCTTTGAAAAATCCGCCTGGGGTAACATGGTGACGTAAGTGCATTTCGCCAGTTATCGCATCTTGAGATAATGCTTTTGATGTTAACGCGTCATGTGAACGACGTTGACCGCGTCTTGAACGCGTTACTTTACTTTTTTGTACAGCCATTATGAATCTCCAGTTTTTTTAAGTTTGGCTAAAATTGCAAAAGGGTTTTTACGTGAAGGAGTCTCTTCATTCACTAATTGTTCGTTTGTATTTGTGTTAATTTCCACTACAAAACATTCATATTCATGCTTAGGGAATGCGGGCAAGTTAAGAAGTATTTCATCCTCAATAATGCTCTTAAGAAGGATTTTTTCTTCTTCGATCATGAGTGGTTCTAATTCTTCTGGTAGTCTATTGGCTTGTTCAATTGTCGTAACAATGCCTAATTTGATGGTTTCATCAAAAGACCACTCAACCGCTTCTAGGCAATTTTGGCACTGTAAGTGCAGTATTGCCTTAATACGACCTTCAACTTTAGGTATTCTACCTTCTCGACTAAAATACAGATCAACATCAACTGATCCTGAGTCGATTGTAAGCATCTTGGTTAAACGATCCAAGCTGCTTATGGGTACTTGTCCCTTTAATTCACCCCGAATATCAGCTAGGTGTGTAGGGTCTATAGTTTCTGGTAGTCTGCTTAACATAACTGACAAATAATATAGAGAAATATTCAAAGCGTCAAATTCTAAATAAAATTCTACAGAAATCTTTATTAAAAGTTTTGATATAAGGTTAATATTTAAAGTGAATATAGCTAAGCAAACTTCTTTATAGAAAAATAGATTTATGACAGATAAAAAACAAACGCTGGGTTTTATTGGTATTGGTTTAATGGGTAAGCCTATGGTGCATCGTTTATTAGACGCTGGTTTTAAGGTCAATGTATGGAATCGAAGTCCCGATAAAATTGTTGAAGTTATCGGGTCAGGAGCAATAGCTTATGATTCTATAGAAGGATTGGTTGTAGCCTCAGACGTTATCATTCTTTGTTTAAAAGATACCAAGGTAGTTGAAGAGCTTGTGCTTAAGCATGTAGTTGGCAGTGGAAGGGCGGGGCAATTATTGATTGATCTATCAAGCATAGATCCACAAATAACCCGAAATTTAGCGATGGCTTTGTATGAGAATTGCGGTATAACTTGGGTTGATGCGCCGGTGTCCGGCGGGGTATATGGGGCAGAGCGGGGCGATTTAGTTATCATGGCCGGCGGGGCTGAAAAGGATATTGAGATTGCTAGACGTGTATTGGCTCCACTCTATGGGCAATTAACGCATATGGGTGATGTTGGCAGTGGGCAGATTACTAAGATATGTAATCAGATGATCGTCAGTTGTAATGTGATGGTGATTGCTGAAATGATTGCTTTAGCTAAATCAGCCGGTGTTAATGCAGAGAGAATAGCCAGGGCTTTAGCGGGCGGCTTTGCGGATTCAAAACCCCTGCAGATACTGGGTCCAGAAATGGCTACAGATACCTTTGAACCAGTTAAATGGCGTGTGCAAACATTGCAAAAAGATCTAAATATGGCTCAAACTTTAGCTGAAAAACAAGGTAATTCCATTCCTATGTCAGATTTAGCTGCTGAATTAATGCAGTTACATGCTTCAAATGGTTATGCGATGCATGATCCGTCCACATTAATTAAATTATTTGGGGTAAATAATGCCTAAATTTACCGCTAATATAAGTCTGTTATTTACAGAGGTCGATTTAATAGACCGGTTTGCGATGGCAAAAAAAGCGGGATTTAATGCGGTTGAAATACAGTTTCCCTATAGTCTTTCCGCTGAAAAAATTAAGATGCTTCTGGATGAGAATCAATTGAGTTTGGTGCTCTTTAATATCGATGCGGGTGATTTGTTGCTGGGTGGTGAAGGGCTTGCCGCTGTCCCAGAAAAACAAGCCCAATTTCATGAGGCGGTGGCGCAAGCATTTTCCTATGCGCAAATATTGAAGCCCGAAGTGATTAATTTATTGCCTGGCTGTTGTTACGATTCAGCTCGAAAATCAGAATATCTAGCTACTTTTAAAGAAAACTTGGTTTTTGCTGTTGAGGTCTTTACGCCATTAGGTATAAAAATAGTTTTTGAGGCGATTAATATTTACGATATGCCAAGTTTTATTATTAATACAAGTGAAGATGTGTTGAAAATATTAGCTGAGTTATCGCTGGATAATTTATATGCCCAGTATGATATTTATCATAGGGTCAGCATGGGGGAGTGTGTTGCTGACTTTATTCATGAGCATGTTGATAAGATAGGCCACATACAATTTGCTGATTGTCCGGGAAGGCACGAGCCAGGAACGGGATTAATTGATTTTAAAAAAATTTTTTCCATTATAGATGCTTCTGCTTATTCTGGTTGGGTAGGGGCAGAATATAAGCCGATGCGTGATACTTATAAAAGTTTAAATTGGTTAAAATAATTTGATTAGGTATTTGATTTAAGGTTCGCTTAAGACTTGTTATTTAGAATCTATCCTAAGTTAATAAAAAAGGGTTTGATTATGAATAAACTGTCATTAGCAGTAATTATTACTGCCAGCAGTTATTTTTTTAGTTTTGTTGAAGTTGTAGAAGCAGCCCCTCATCATGCTAAATACAATCATGAGCATAAAAATAATCAAAAAATAAATAAGCCGATGACAGCTTCTTGGTATGGTGCTCAATTCCACGGTAAAAAAACAGCGAGTGGCGAAGTTTTTAATATGTATGAGATGACAGCTGCTCATAAATCATTGCCATTATCGTCTTATGTTGAAGTAACGAATCTTAAGAATCATCGTTCTATCGTAGTGCGTATCAATGACCGTGGGCCTTTCCACTCATCGAGATCTATGGATTTATCATTTGCAGCGGCTAAAGAGTTAGGCATGAAAGGTACTACACCCATAGATATAACTCCTGTTGCTTACAATCCGTTGTCGACACAGACTAGTCGTATTAAACCAAATAAGCGCGGTTAATTTCCATTCCCGATTGTCGTAAAATTTTAGAATATTTTTCTAAAATTATTCAAATAACATCCAGTGGGTGTTGGTCAATTTTAAATTTCTGATTTTAAATATTATCTTTTTCTCCAATATTTTTTAAAGCTTATATTTTCTTCTATTAACTACATTAATTTTGCCGAAAATTATCTAAATTGCTGTTATAGTGGCAAGTTTTTTTTTGCAAAATATAGATAAGGTTATATTGATGAGTTTAGGTTATACGCTATCAGGTTTTGCCGTAGGTTTACTAGTAGGTATTACTGGTGTAGGCGGTGGTTCTTTAATGACGCCATTATTAGTTTTTTTGTTTGGATTTAATCCGGCTGTTGCTGTGGGCACTGATCTTTTGTTTGCTTCGATTACAAAGATAGGAGGTGTTTGGGTTCATCACGGTAAGCATGGTTCAGTTGATTGGAAAATCGTTGGCTGGATGGCCTTAGGTAGTCTCCCGGTTGCAATTGCGACTTTATTTGTCCTGAAGTATTTTATGTCTGTGGGCAGGGAAACCACAGGAATAATAACCTATACTTTAGGTATTGCGTTGATTCTTACTGCCTTCGCATTATTAATTCGTAGTGTTTTATTAAGCAAAGCAAAAAACCAAAATACTATGGATGATACAGAAAGTAATCTTCAGAACACAGCTCGGTTCAAGCATTTACAAATTCCTGCCACCATTTTTATTGGAGCTGTTTTAGGTGCTTTGGTTACACTTTCTTCTGTGGGTGCGGGAGCTTTAGGTACGGTTGCTTTATTGTTTCTTTACCCTCGGATGACGACCTTAAAAGTAGTAGGAACTGATTTAGCTCACGCAATTCCTTTGACGGCAGTAGCAGGTATTGGTCATCTGAGTTTGGGTAATGTTGATTTGGTGCTATTGGGTAGTTTGTTAGTCGGGTCTCTGCCCGGTATTTGGATTGGTAGTCACTTGAGCGCAAAAATTCCTGAAAAATATTTACGGCCTTTTTTGGCGCTAATTTTATTACTTATTGGGCTTAAATTTGTGCTTCGATAAGGTTTTTTTAATATTTTGTTAAGAAATCCGTGTGGTTTTTAATTCATTGAAATTCAATTAATTAGGAGAATTAAATTTTTTTATTTAAAACAATTAAAAGTTTTTTTATTTATAACTTTGACATTGCCTACTAAGTCATGATA
>CAIXDX010000222.1 GCA_903918335.1 uncultured Methylococcaceae bacterium
GAGATTTATATCAAGAAGTTATTTTTGACCATAATCGTAATCCACGTAATTTTCGAATAATAGAAGATGCGGATAGAAAAGTAGAAGGCTTTAATCCCTTGTGCGGTGATCGCTTAACCTTGTATCTTAAAATGGCGGGTAATGTTATTACGGATGCCAGTTTTCAAGGTTCAGGTTGCGCAATCTCAACTGCTTCTGTTTCATTAATGACAGAAATTGTTAAAGGTAAAACAGAGTCAGAGGCCGATGCGTTATTTAAGCAGTTTCATGAAATGACCACTGGCAAAGATGAACACTTTAATCTTGAAGCAGTAGGTAAATTAGCGGTATTAGCCGGTGTGCGAGAATATCCGGCCCGTGTTAAATGTGCAACATTGGCCTGGCATACGCTTGATGCTGCTTTGAAAAATCAACAAGAAGCTATTTCAACTGAATAAATAGTGCATCAATATACCGGAAAATTAGCGGTACTCTATCAGGGCGCAGAACATAAGCAGCAGTCGCAAGACTTAGCCGAAAGGTTGTCTGTGCCTTTCTATGAAAATGTCGATAAAGAATGCCCTGAAAGCTTTTTTTTATGTTGGCGAGAGGGTTGTTTAAAGTTGTTGGATAATGAACTGCTTAAAAAAGGTGGTTTAGCGGTAGATATCGAACCTCGTAATGGTGAACAACGATCTTGGCCTGCGCCTAAGCAAGATGCATTAGCTCACGCTTTAGGTAGAAAAACAAAAACAGTGGTAGATGCGACGACAGGTTGGGGGCAAGATAGCTTACATATATTTCGTATGGGTTATGAATTAACTTGTATTGAAAGATCCCCTGTGATGGTTGAGTTGCTGGCAGATGGTTTCAATCGTTTAGCTCAGCTGGATTGGATGCAGAACTTACAATTACAATCACCGAAATTAATAAAGGGTAATGCAATTGATCTAATGGCAACATTAGACTCGCCACCTGATTGTATTTATTTAGATCCAATGTTTCCTCCAAAGCGGAAAAAGTCAGCATTAGCAAAAAAATCTATGGTGGTTCTACGAGATTTGTTAGGTGATGATCAAGATAAAGAAGAATTATTTGAGGCGGCTGTAAAAGCAACAGGTAAAAAAGTGGTTGTTAAAAGTCCAGATTATGCCGAACCATTGGGAGGTAAGCCTAGTGAAAGCTATCATGGGAAATTATTGCGTTACGATGTTTACCTTAAAAATTAATCTGATGTGGGGAAAAGTAGTATGTCTGAATGGGTTGATGTTGTTGCAGAGTCAGCTTTAGCAATCGGTGAGAATATTGTTGTGGTTGTCGATGGAATTGATGTAGCAGTATTTAATCTGGATGGCGAGTTTTACGCTATCCAAGATGTATGTTCACATGATGGTGGGGAAATCGTTAGTGGTATTGTGGAAGGGAATGAGATTCAATGTCCTAGACACGGGGCAAGATTTTGTATTAAAACAGGGAAGGTAAAGGCACCTCCAGCCTATGAAGATATAGCTTGTTATGAAATAAGATCAAATAATGGACGTATAGAAGTTAGGGAAAACTAAGTGCTGTAAAACTATTCTCTGTGGATCAAGTAAGACTTAAAATCAACAGAGAATAATTAAACAAAATATCTAGTTTTAATCTTTAAGACCAGATACTCCGATGATTGACCAATTAGAAACATCATTTATACCAGATTGGTCATCCCCATTATTATATGTAATACGGCAAGCATATTTTTTAGTACTAGCCACAGCATCAGATCCCGTTATCGTAATTTCAGCACTGATTAAGTATTGGTAATTACCAAGTGTCCAAGCATTAATAGGATTATCAGGGAAGTTAACAGTAGTTTCAGTGCCAAGTTCTTTTTTTATGTAATCGTTACAATAGTGAAAACCAATATTAGTTAATGGGGTTGAGATAGGTAATTGACTAGCTTGATCATTACTATTGACCAAAAAAAGGTCAGAAGAAACTATCTTATATACGAAGGGCATAACCAGTTTATATTGAGTTAATAATAGTGCAATAAATGCGACGATGAATATAAGGTTTCGATATTTTTTCATAAATTGTAGTGTGGTAAGTTGTAAAAAAAATTGATTATCTAGAAATAATACTAACAGAAATCAAGCTATTAAGAATAGTTGATTTAGATTGAATA
>CAIXDX010000223.1 GCA_903918335.1 uncultured Methylococcaceae bacterium
CGCCGCAGGAGGCAATATCGGCTTGGTACAAAATGGTGATCGAATCCGTATCGATATCCCTAACCGCACTATCGATGTGTTACTGAGTGATGAAGAACTAACAAAGCGCCGAGCAGAGCAAGATAAATTAGGTTGGAAACCAACTAAAGCACGGCCTCGAAAAGTTTCTGCGGCCCTTAAAGCCTATGCCATGTTAGCAACCAGTGCCGATAAAGGTGCGGTAAGAAACTTAACATTATTAGACTAAACACCTAATTAAGCCAATCAGATATCGCTAGAAACGCCCCTGAAGTTTTATAACTCTTCAGGGGCGATCGTTATAATAAATCACATCATTGTTAGTTATAACTGGCATCAGTTATTCAATACGTTACTAGTTATACAATCAATATTAATAATTTTTCACATATTTAAACTCATTCCATAATAATACAAAAAAAAATCAATAATATTTTTTGATATATTCCATAAATCACTATCTATTTTATTAAAACGGTATATAGTCAAGTTGTCGGCGTTAACGCTGACAGATTGTACGTTAACACTAACCTTATCAGCGCTAGCACTTATTGATGGCGCGTTAACACCTCCCCATCTGGGGCTACAAACCACCTCTCCAATGACCACCCTATCTAGGGGCATGACACGGTCATCAGCTCCAATCTTTACACTGCAAGGATTAGTGCTAACACGGCATCAGCCCGCGCTAACGCTAAGAGAGTCATCTGCAACACTCACACTGTCAGCGTTAACACAAAGATTGTCGGCGTCAACACTATATCAAGGATCTATCTATTTATTAGGTTGAATGTTCAGCCTAATAGCACCAGACTCATCATTGACCCTAAGGTTATTGAATATGACTACTCAAAGTTATTTCCCAAAGAATGAAGCCGATCGTATTATTTGGCTGTCTAATTTTGTGCTTAAAATACCGTTACATAGCACTACCTTGACGCTATCGCCAGCGGAAGTTGCCTTAACTCTAACCGACCTAAATTACTTTATTTGGCTGTTACAAAGTTGGTACCCTTCTATTCAGCAAAGCGCATTAGAGGCGACCGCTTATAAAAATATTATTGGCTACGGCCCAGACACACCCAGTTGCGCATTACCCAACCATGCCGCTATAGTGGCACCCTCTCCTACGCCAGAACCGGGGGTTTTAACGCGTTTATTTAATTTTATTGCGCGGATTAAAATTGGTACTGGTTATACCGAATCTATCGGTTTAGATTTAGGCCTTATTGGTAGCATTGATACTAGCGCTCACTTAACGCCCGATTTCACCGTAACGACTGAACGGGGCGCAACGACCGAACAAGCCAATATTAGCTTTACTAAATACAGACATGATGGCGTGTCTATTGATAGTCGGCGTAACAATGGTGATTGGGGATTTTTAGCAGTGGCTATGCTTAAGCCTTATCTTGATTCGCGGCCTTTGTTAGATCCTCTGTTACCTGAAACTCGTGAATACCGTTTACGCTATTGGGATAAAGGCGACCCTAATGGTGAGCATAGCGCTGTACAACGCGTTAATGTAGGACCGTAATTACCCTTAAAAAGTTGTTATTGAAACTAAAAATAAAACTGATACAGTCATACTAATAAACACACGTTTAGCCTTTATTAACTTTAAGGAAACACGATGGCTGATTACAAAAAATATATCTGTGATGTTTGTGAACACATTTACGATGAAGCTCTCGGTGATGCCGATTCTGATATCTCTCCAGGCACTTTATGGGCAGATGTACCAGAAGATTGGCGTTGCCCAGATTGTGGTGTCGGTAAAGATGATTTTGTTTTATTAGATTAAGACA
>CAIXDX010000224.1 GCA_903918335.1 uncultured Methylococcaceae bacterium
GTATACTGAGACCTTGTTTGCAAGCCACACCGCTTAATACACAACAAAGTTATTAGACCCTATTCTTTAAGAAGGTAAATCTGATCTTGAGTGCAGTTATCAATGATTTAAAAAGGTAAGTGATGGTATCTACATCCGTAACACCTATATCTAGTGCACCACTTTCTGCTGTAGAAATGCGGGCGATTAGCGTAGAAATCAATCAAGATTTTGCGCCCATAGTGCACCCTAAAACACCAACGTCAATAACTCCAGAAAGCCTATCCCCCCAAGAATTGCTTGGCATTAGCCATGCTATCAGCGCGGGCTTTGCGCCTAGCATTAAGAACACATCACCAGAAATTGTGCTCATGCCTATTGATCCAGAACATGTGCATGTCTATTGGCATTTACCCGAACCTGAACAATGTTCTGAGTCTAATCTTGAACTCACCTTAAGCCTGCATCCTTTGGCAGACACTCATCCAGAGGATCCTAAATATGCCTGGTTAGATTTTTTTATTAATAATCGCCAAAATCAACAAACACTAACTCTACCCAATAACAAAACCCATCAACATTATTTTGCTTACCTTAAACAAACTGATACTGGGCAACAGTTAGATACACTGGCTACATCTAACATTATCCAAGTACCGAAACAAGAAATTCACAATGTAGAACCCGTTAAAAATAATGTTCAGCTATTTAAACCAGAAGCTAAACGCTGTGCCGTACATCGACCTAGCACACTAATTACTAATACTTCTGGTCAAAACTTTACGCACTAAACAGCACCCATGAAGACAGGATATTTAAGTTTAATATTACATGCTCACCTACCTTATGTTAGGCATCCAGAGCATGAAAGTTTTTTTGAAGAAAACTGGTTATTTGAAGCCATTACAGAATGTTATATTCCACTCATCGGAATGCTTGATCGTTTACAAGACGATCAAATCAACTATCGCTTAACACTGTCTTTATCTCCACCACTACTGAGTATGTTACGTGATGATTTATTGCAGCAACGCTATCTAAAGTATTTGCACTCTCACATTGAACTGGCCGAGAAAGAAGTGCTTCGCACACAAAAGCAAGTGGAGCTTAATGAGCTCGCTCAGTTTTACTTAAAATTTTATCAAAACACTCTAACTGTATATAAAGATCAATATCAAGGCGACATTATCAGCGCCTTTAAAAAACACCACACTAGTGGCCAATTAGAACTGATTACCTGCGCCGCTACGCATGGATTTTTACCTTTATTAAATATCAGTGAAACCGCTGTTCGTAATCAGATCAATATAGGGGTTAACACGTTTAAATCTCACTTAGGTTTTGCTCCCACCGGCATTTGGCTACCTGAATGTGCTTATTATCCGGGAGTTGAGAAACTGCTTGCCGAAGCAGAGTTACAGTATTTTTTTATGGACACCCATGGTATTTTAGACGCGAACCCGGCCCCTATTAATGGCGTTTATGCGCCTCTTAATTGTGGCAATGGCGTACATGCGTTCGGTCGCGATCCTGATTCTTCTAAACAGGTCTGGAGTTCTCACGAAGGGTATCCCGGTGATTTTGATTACCGTGAATATTATAAAGATATCGGATTTGATCTAGACCTTAATATTATTGCACCCTATATTTTAGACGGTACAACTCGATCCAATACCGGCATTAAATACTATCGTGTTACCGGTAAAGACGTAGAAAAACAATTTTATGATCCAGCGATAGCCTCGGCAAAAGCCAAACAACATGCGGCAGATTTTATTAATAAACGCCAACAGCAAATTGCGGCACTGAATCATAAAATGGATAGAGCACCCATGATTGTAGCCCCCTATGATGCCGAACTCTTTGGGCATTGGTGGTTTGAGGGCCCACAATGGTTAGAAGAAGTATTGAGATTAGCAAGTGTTGCAAATCAACCTTTAGCAACGAGCGCTTGTAACGATTACTTAAAACACTCAAGCCCTGCTCAAGTTGCCACTCCTGCCGCTTCCACTTGGGGCGACCAAGGCTATTACAGTTATTGGCTTAATGAAAGCAACAGTTGGATTTATCCTTATTTGCATCAAGCGGAATCAGAAATGGAACAACTGGCACTAGATTTGAATAATTTAACGGTGACACCGCTGCAGACACGCGCTATTAATCAAGCAGCTCGATCTTTATTGTTAGCCCAAGCATCAGATTGGCCATTTATTATGAAAGCAGGCACGACGACCGAATATGCCAATAAACGTATTACCGATCACCTCGCCCGCTTTAACTATTTGCACGATTGTATTCGTAAGAATCGCATTAATGAGCGGTACTTAACCGCTCTAGAGACTATGGATAATATCTTCCCTGATATCGATTTTAGAGATTACTGCCCTAAATAACTCTGTAGGCTGAGACTTATTCCAACCTACAGATACCACAACTTACTTACAGCTATTGTGCTTTACTTGCTGTGGAGTGAGCTTCCAAATATCTAGGTTGTATTCATTAATCGTACGATCTGTTGAAAACTTACCACTATTAGCACAGTTAATAATACTCATCTTAGTCCAATGATCTTGGTCACGATAAGCATCTTCTACCCGCTCTTGGGCATCTACATAACTTCTAAAATCAGCTATTGTCATCCAAGGATCATGTGGACTTTTAATACTCGCAATCACATCATCAAACAAGCCAGGCTCGCATTGATTAAAGTGACCAGACTCTAAAAGATGTAACACTTCTTTTAAGTCTTGATCCTGATCTATGATACTTATAGGATCATAATGACCACGACGTTCTTCAATTTCTTGCTCAGTTAAACCAAACAAAAAGAAATTGTCATCCCCTGCTTCTTCTCTAATCTCAATATTAGCACCATCCAAAGTACCAATCGTAATTGCGCCATTCATCATCAATTTCATGTTACCGGTACCCGACGCTTCTTTACCCGCCGTAGAGATTTGCTCTGATAAATCAGCACCTGGACATATTTTTTCCATCGCTGATACACGATAATCTGGTAAAAACAACAAAGTCAGTTTATTAGCCATATCAGGATCAGCATTAATCACATGAGAAACATTATTGATTAATTTAATAATCTTTTTCGCCATCTTATAACCTGGCGCCGCCTTACCAGCTATTAGTACACAACGCGACACATGGTGTTCTGCGCCGCGTTTTTTAATGTCATTGTACAAATGAATCACATGCAAAACGTTTAATACCTGACGTTTATACTCATGAATACGCTTCACTTGCACATCAAAAATCGCATTTACATCAAAGTGTAATTCGGTAGGATGTTTACGCTTTTTATAATCAATTAAACGCTGCTTAGCGGCTTGTTTAATATCTCGCCAACGCTGACGGAATTTAGCATTCTCTGCATAAGGTTCTAACTTTTTCAACTGAGATAAATCAGTAATCCACCCATCCCCAATCGTTTCAGTGATTAAATCTGCTAATTCAGGATTACAAGAAGCCAGCCAACGTCTAGGTGTAACGCCATTCGTTTTATTATTAAACTTGTAAGGCCATAGCTCGTAGAAATCTTTAAACAACCCTTGTTGCAACAATTGCGAATGTAATTGCGCTACCCCATTTACAGAAAAGCTACCTACTAAAGCTAAGTAGGCCATACGTACTCTTTGTTCGCCTTCCTCTTCAATAATAGACATTCTACGCATACGGTCGTTATCACCCGGCCAATGTAAAGACACCTCTTCCATAAAGTGCGCATTAATCTCAAAGATTATCTCCATTAAACGTGGTAGCAATCGACGCATTAAATTAACTGACCATTTCTCCAAAGCTTCTGGCAATAAAGTATGGTTAGTATAAGCCATCGTTTTTTTAGTAATTGCCCACGCATCATCCCAAGACAAATGGTGCACATCCACTAATAAACGCATTAACTCGGGAATTGCAATACTAGGATGTGTGTCATTTAACTGAAAACAATTCTTCTCTGCAAAATGCTTAAAATCTTTACCGTGCGTATCGATCCAATGCGCCAATACATCTTGTAAGCTAGCAGAAGCTAAGAAATACTGTTGTTTTAAACGTAGCTCTTTACCATTTTCATTAGCATCATTAGGGTACAAAACCATCGTGATGTTCTCAGCGGTAATTTTAGAAGCCACCGCTTCAGCATAGTCACCCGCATTAAACTCATCTAAATTAAACTCTTCAGTTGCAACCGCTTTCCATAAACGTAAAGAATTTACCGTGCCATTTTTATAGCCAGGAATGGGCGTATCAAAAGGTACCGCTAACACATTAGAAGTAGAAATCCAGTGCTTTCGTAATTCACCCTCTTCTGTTTTATAAAATTCTGTATGACCACCAAACTTAATGCAATGTGAATATTCTAAGCGTTCAATTTCCCACACATTACCATGTCGTAACCAATGATCAGGTTTTTCTACCTGTTCTCCATTCACAATCGTTTGCGTAAACATACCGTACTCATAACGCAAGCCATAACCCACTACAGGTAATTGCAAAGTCGCACAACTATCAATAAAACACGCCGCTAAGCGACCTAAGCCGCCATTACCCAATCCGGCGTCATGTTCACTGGCGATCAGTTCTTCAATTTCAATACCTAGATCGTACATCGCAGCTGTCACTGTATCTGTGACCCCTAAATTAAGCATGGCGTTGCTTAGGGTACGCCCCATTAAAAACTCCATTGAAAGATAATAAAGTTTTCGAGAATCATTAGCCTTATAAGTATGATGAGTGTCTTTCCAGCGCTCCATTAACCGATCACGAATCGCTTGTGATAAAGCTTCATTCGCATAATAAGGTGAACGACAATGCTCGTCTCGACCTAATAAATGCACATAATATTGCTTAAAATCTTCCTCAAAATCATGTTTTTTCATACCTTGTTCAGGTAACTTGATGATTGCAAGCTTGGGTTTACTAACGACAAATTTATTGTGAGGCATGAAAACTCCTAAGATTTTATGGGGCGTGGCTTAAAAATATTGAACACTAAAACCACAATGTGTCTAGGGTACGACATAAACATGACAAAATGAAGTAGAAATTTACTGCGTCAGGGTGTCTAGTGAGTATCAGTGATTTTTATCAACATCTCCTACTGGAGCAGCGAAACCATCCGAAACCAAATCTTTAACATTATTGCCGGTTAAAGCTTTTAAAAAAGCCACTAAATCGGCTTGCTCAGAATCTGATAAATTTAATGGTCTGATTAAGGGTGACAAATTCTCATTAGCGACTCCCCCATGATTATAAAAACTCACCACGGATTCTAATGTCACTAATGAACCGTTATGCATATAAGGGGCCGTTAACGCTATATTACGTAACGTGGGCGTTTTGTAAGACCAACGATCCTTAGGATCTTGACTGATTTCGTAATACCCTAGATCATTGGGCTTTTCCGTAGTCAATCCCGCCAAGTTTTGTCTAGGCACATCGACAAAAACGCCGGGGGCTACTTGTACCTTTTGTTGCTCAGGATCTTTCAGCATAGAAGCCACATAACCAACACCGGTATTATGGCGTTTTTGATCTGTGAATAAAGCTGAGTCCTTTTCAATCATATGACAACGGCTACAAGATGCCTTGCCCGTAAATAAAGTAAATCCACGTTTAACTTCCTCAGTTACGTTTTGAGATTGCTTAGCGTAATACCATCTATCAAACACCGAGTCAGCCGAATTAAGAGTACGCTCATAACTGGCTATCGCTTGCCCTATGGTTTCCATAGTAGGGCCTTTATTAAAGGCTTTCTCAAATAAGCCGTTATAATCAAGACTGTTTTTTACTTTATCTACAACATGCCCTATAGCTGGATTAGCCATTTCATTATGAGCCAGAAAAGGTCCCCACACTTGTTGTTCTAAGCTATTTTCTCGACCATCATGAAATAACAGTTGCGCATAACCGACATTGTAAAGTGTCGGACTATTACGTCGCACACTCCGTCCTTCAACCCCTACTGCTGTGGTCATTTCATTACTGCTAAAACCTTGTTCTGGGATATGGCACATAGCACAAGAAAATGTATTATTTAAAGACAGACGACGGTCGTAAAATAATTTACGTCCTAAGGCAATCTTAGCAGAGGTTACTGGATTATCTTTAGGTTGAGACAAATTAGGTAAACCTAACGGCGGGGTTTTGGTATATTTAATAAGGTTAAGGACTTTACCTTGACGCTGAGTTAAAGCTACAGAACGAGTTTGATAATCGATATCCTGATAGTTTTGTTTATTGTCACCCGCTTCATATAAACCCTCAATTTTAATGAGCTTAGGCTCGACCCGTTTTTGATCTCCTATCAATAGCGTTTTAATATCATTAATCACAGTATCTGCATGCAAAAAATCAACACTATAAATATTTCGGACATTTTTATCGGTATCAATTAGATAAACACGCAATAAATGTGAATAAGTACCGGTAAACTGACCCTTTTCATCCACTATTTTCTGAATATTTTGCTGATAAGCATTAAGTATCTGTTGCAAAGCAGATTCATCCCTTGTGGTCAAAAACTGCCAATCGAAAAGACCTATTTTAAAGCTCTCAGCGTATTCGCGCATCTTCTCGGGCGTATCATGAATGGGATTAAAACTTAAGGTTAACAAACGTAATTTATCTGCCAACTCAGGTTGTTTTTGCAATTGTTGGCTAATCTTGTGAAGTACTAGGGTTGCTAAAGGACAGCCATTAACATCACTGCAAGTAGCGTAAATAAAACTCAGTAAAACAATCTTGCTACCCATTAACTGGTGTAAGCTCTTAGGCTTATTTTCACTGGTTAAAACATCACCATCAGATGCGGGACCAATCACAGGTAAAAGATAACTGCCAGGGACTGCTGGGCTAAAAGGCAATTTAGAGTACCCAACGGCTAGAGGTTTAGATTCTTGGGCATGTACTATAGAGGTTATCAGTATGATGAAAAAACTGAGGTAATAAAAAGTTTTCATGAGGTTTTATTACCCTTTAAATGAGGATGTCACGCAAACTAATGTAGATTTGATATTTCTGGAGCGTCCCCTTCATACACCCAAGGTACTGAAGAGGACAATTAATCTCAAGAAACGTTCATTAAATCAAACCTTACAATTTAGCTTCTTTACCATACAAAGAGTAAGCACCAAAGCGCATTTGATGGGCTCTACCTAATTTCTCTTTAGTAAAATCGATTGAGAATTGCTCTGTCAGCTTAGTACCATCCCAACTGTAAGACTTAAAGAACTGTTCATTATCAGCGCCTTTTTTATCCCAGTTAGCCAATAGTGAAGAGGTGTAATACAATCTTTTTCCATCCCAACTAGATGAGACCATATTCACTTGCGCGCCGATTTTTTGTTCAAACACTTGTTTTGGATGGAATGGATCGCTGATATCAAAACGACGTGTTTTGCCATCCATAAATGTGTTTACCCATAAACTTTTATCATCACTCGAGATAGAAATATCCACGGGTAATGGGATTTTGGCTGGTTCACCAATATCAGCAACATCCTTTGCTTGCCATTCGTTCTTATCATCTTGATAAATCAACCAGATTTTTGAAGTAAGCGCAGAACTGGTAAAACAATAGTTATGTTTTTCATCCCATGCACAACGAATTTCTAAGGGCGCTCCAGGTACATCAAATACTTTTACAGGTTGACGAGTATTTAAGTCCCATTGCACTACGGTATTACCAAAGCGTTTCATTGCCTCGGGATCAGCCAACATCTTACCGAAATCCATCATGTAGTTTGACCAACCGGTAAATGAAGAGGTCAGCATCAAGTTTTTACGCGGCAATACTCTGACATCATAATTGTAACCGTCAGCGTACTTTCCTGACTTAATAGCACCTTCAAGATTACTGTCAGTCGGTAGCCAATAAGTGGCAATATAATCACCCGCATTACTATATTCAACTAAGGCTGTACGACCACCATGATCTTTATTATTAGATAAAGCGGTAATAATCATACGTCCAGGTAATGCATATAAACTATGCGGTCCAACTACACCTCCACTTTTAGCAACAAAATCTGTAATCGTTTTCGTTAATACTGGTTTAGCTGGATCAGTAGCTACATCAAAAATAAATATCTTGCTGGTATCCAATCCACCGGCCCATAGAAATTTACGATCATCTGTAAAGTCTGAATGGTGAGCTTCATTACGACCACCGACAGATAAAGTACCAATCACCTTACCGTATTGCGCAGATTTAGGGTTAACATCAACCGTTACCAGTTTATCTTGTTCATCACCTACTCCTTCGGCACCCAATGTCCAGATGTAAACAAAATCTTCTTGACCAGTAATCTTTGCCATATAGGGCGAAGCACAGGTTTCATCAGCATTAGCAGAAAGACTAGCAATGCTTAATAAGAAAGCCGCACTCAGCGTAGTTAATTTAAAATTCACAATACCCCCTCAATTAATATGTAATTATAGTGTTGTAATACAGATAAGCACTTGTGCAGTATATATAATAATTTTTATTTTTTATACTGACTGTTTATATATCACTGCTCGTTTTAAATTAAATAACCTCGATAGATTTATTACTAAAACTTCTCACTCGGCATTAACTCTGCAAAGTATCCAACCAAGAAATCAACAAACGTTGTTAACTTAGCAGGTAAAAAGCGTCTCTGTAAATAAGTTGCGTAAATCGTTATCGGGGGAATTTGAAAATCAGGCAAGACCTCTATTAACTTTCCTTGTTGAACATAATTAATCGCAGATATTTCGGGCACTTGTGTAATACCCATACCTAATGCTGCAGCCTGACATAAAGCTCGGCCGTTATTTGAACAAAAATGCCAGTTAGGTTTGATCTTGACTTCTTGCCCATGATCATTAAATAACCAATAATCATGATGTGGAGTATCAATATAAAGTAAACACTGATGCGATGATAGTTGATCTATATGTTCGGGCTTACCGTATTTATTAATATATTCAGGAGAAGCATAAGTACATAATCTGGTTTCTGCCAGTTTTCTAGCTACCACGCCTAAATCTAAACTTACGGTGACTAATAAAGACAAATCGAAACTGCCCTTACTCAGATCAACACGATTATTATGTAATGTCATTAGAACCCTGACA
>CAIXDX010000225.1 GCA_903918335.1 uncultured Methylococcaceae bacterium
CAAGCAGTTCCTCCTCATAAATGCTCTGCTTGAATTTTCAACCCTCTTTTGCTTTTGGCATCAGGGGGTTTTTTTTACCTCAAATTTCTCGGCTTTTCTGATATAAGATATCACTAATTTGGCATTGTGGATTAAAGCCAGTCACGGCCTGTTTTAATAGGTTTCTAATTTGAGCAAAATCATCATTCTTATACGCAAGCTCAAGCGAAGCTAGTAGTTGCTCTAGTTCGTTCCATTCAATGACGTGTTCTTCGGCTCGCATAATTCTTGGGTGAATCGTTTCTGTGACGTTCTCACCAATTAGTAGCTCTTCATATAACTTTTCGCCGGGTCTTAAGCCGGTAAATTTAATTTCGATTTCTCCATCTGGCGAGTCTTCATTCTTTACTTCTAAGCCACTTAAATGAATCATTCGTTTTGCTAGATCTACGATACGTATTGGTTCGCCCATATCTAATACAAAAACATCACCTCCTTGGCCTAAGGCACCTGCTTGAATAACTAATTGAGAGGCCTCAGGGATGGTCATAAAGTATCGGATAATTCTGGCGTCCGTTACAGTCACAGGGCCACCTCGGGCAATCTGTTCCCTAAATAAGGGTACTACTGATCCAGATGAGCCTAATACATTGCCAAACCTAACCATGGTAAAACGAGTACTATCTTGATGTGAATGTTGTAAGCTTAGCGCTTGAAGTATTAATTCTGCAAACCGCTTGGTAGCCCCCATAGTGTTAGTGGGTCTGACCGCTTTGTCTGTTGATATCAGTACAAACAATTCTACACCGGCTTTAAGCGCTGCCTGTGCAGCGTATAATGTTCCAAAAATATTGTTATAAATAGCTTCGCCAGGATTATGCTCTACTAGAGGCACATGCTTATAGGCAGCGGCATGATAAATCGTCTGCACCTTAAGTGTCTGACAGGTTTTTTCAAGCCGTTTAGCGTTAGTAATGGAACCCAGAATAGGAATAATTTCTGGCGTATCAACTGACGTTTTTTTAGAGATAAGTTGGTTTAATTCTTTTTCAATCGCATAAAGGGCAAATTCACTCCTTTCATAAAGGATTAGGCTGTGGGGCTTCAATTTAATAATTTGTCGGCTTAATTCTGAACCTATAGACCCGCCTGCGCCCGTTACCATGACTACTTTTTGGTTAATGTTTGCTTCAAAAAGCGATTTATTGGGTGCTACGGGGTCTCTGCCTAATAAATCTGCAATATCCACTTCTTGTAAAGCATCAACACTCACTCGCCCTTCCGCAATGTCAGATAAGCCAGGCATGGACATAACACGTACTTTATAGGTTTCTAATATGCGTATTAGTTCACTGATGCGAGAGTGTTTTGCAGAAGGCATGGCTAATAAGATATTAGAGACGGAGTACTTATCGATTAAATAATTTAAAGAACTTAATGGGTAGATCGATAAGCTATTTATTTTTCTTTTATGTAATGCTTTGTCGTCATCAATAAACGCAACCGCCTGAAAGTCTCGACCTTGTTCTAAGGCGGCGGCTAATTGGACACCGGCACTGCCTGCCCCATAAATGACAACCGGTTTCTTTACGGACTCTGATCGTCGCTTTTTACCTGCGACTTGAAAATAGGCTTCACCAAGCCACCAGCGGGCAATGAATCGACTGCTAGCGAGTAGAAATAAAATGATCAATCCATTCAGCGGCGAAACGGTTCTGGGAATAACTTTTATAGCGGATTCATAGATAACAAAAGCAAATAGCAAGGCGTAGAGTGTAGAAGCCTGAACGATAGTCCATAAGGCTTTAATTTCAATATAGCGAATAATGGCACGATATAAACCCAATCTAATAAAGATAGGGATAGCGATAAAGGGTGCTGCAGCAAATAAATACCATTCGTCACCTTTAGG